>NZ_JBFBGL010000045.1:0-71762 GCF_040684635.1 Amycolatopsis sp. NPDC089917
GATTCGGGTTAGAACCCGAATCGCCACTCACGACCACCTGTACCGACGCTTCCCGCTAGTCGCCGGACACACCCCAGATCGCCAGCTCGACGGCGACGTCGTTCTCGTACAGCAGCGCGCAGTTCGCGCTCCACCGCGGGCGGCGTTCGTACGGCAGGTGCCCGGCCTTGTCGAGCTCGTCGAAGCCCTCGACGGACGGCTCTTCCGTACCGAAAGCGGCGAGGAGTTCGGCGTCGGTCAAGGGCCGGATCGTGCCGAAGTCGTCCTCACCCGTGGCGCTGATGAACTCGTGGACGTCGAGCACGGAATGGGTCCCGGACTCCTGGACGCTCTCCACCTCGTACAGCTCGTCGACCGAGTCCGGGCGGCCGAGTTCGTCCTCTTCCCACAGGTAGTCGCCCTCCGCGAAGACCCGCGCCTTCATCGCGTCCAGCGCCGCTTCCGGGTCGCCGTCGAACCGGCCGCGGACAGACCAAGCCGAAGCACCCACCGGGGCCACCTCCTCGTTCGCCGAGCGGACAGCGTAACCGCCGCCGGTCCTTTCGGGTTCGGCCGAACGTGACAAATTTTCGCATTACCCTTTTCCGGAGTTCACCCCACGGCTAACGTCGTCCGGCATCGTCCTTCCGCGACACCCACCCGCGACGAGTAGGGGCACCGCCATGTCCGACATCTCCAGGCGCACCTTCGCCACGGCAGGCGCGGCCGGCGTCGGCCTGCTGCTGTGCACGCCGACCGCCAACGCGCTCGACCGGGCGCTCGCGCTCACCACGAGCCGCGCGGCGCGGACGGCGGGCACCACGCTGGAATCCGCGGCGGCCCCGCTGAAAAGCGGTCCGGGGTACACGCGGCTGACCGCGGGTCCCGGCTGGCCGCTCGTGGTCCGGGGCGAGCTCGCCGCGCCGAAGTCCGGCCGCGACGACCGCCGCCGCGCGATGGCGTCGTTCGCGCAGTTCACCGACCTGCACTTCACCGACGCCGAGAGCCCGGCGCGGTTCGAGTACCTGCACCCGTTCGTCGGCTCGGCGCACCGGCCGCAGGAGACGCTCGGCCCGGTCGCGACGACGGCGCTGGTGGAGCGGGTGAACAGCCTGAAGGCGGGCCCGTTCACCGGACGGGCGATCGACTTCATGGTCACCACCGGCGACAACACCGACAACCACGAGCTGATCGAGCTCGAATGGTTCCTCAAGGTGCTCAACGGCGGCACGGTGAACCCGACCTCGGGCGACCCGAATGTGCACGAGGGCGTCCAGACGTCCGGGTCCTCGCACTACTGGAACCCCGGCAAGACGCTGGACGACGCGTACACGAAGAAGGGCTTCCCGCAGCTGCCCGGCCTGCTCGGCGCGGCGTCGAACACCTTCACCTCGCCCGGTCTCGACGTCCCGTGGTTCTGCACCTTCGGCAACCACGACGACAGCATCGTCGGCACCGTGCCGGACCTGCCCGGCATGGACGCCTGGTACACCGGCCGCTTCAAGGTGATCGGCAAGGACGAGACGACGTCGCGGAAACTCGCCAAGGCGATCGGTTCCGGCTCGGGCGTCCCGATCACGGAGCTGTTCGGCGGCTCGGGCACGATCCGCGAGATCACCCCGGACGAGCGGCGGCGGCCGTTCAGCACCGCGGAGTTCGTCCAGCACCACCTCGACACCGCCAACACCGGCCCCGGCCCGGTCGGCCACGGGTTCGGCGGGAACAACGCGGACGGGCGGAACGTGTACTACACCTTCCGCATCGCGCCGGGCGTCGTCGGCATCAGCCTCGACACCACGACGATGGCCGGGCTGGCCGACGGGTCGATCGGGCTCGGGCAGTTCACCTGGGTGGAGAACACGCTCAAGCGCAACAGCTCGACGTACTACGACTTCTTCGGCCGCAAGGTCGCGCAGAACGTGACGGACGAACTGTTCATCCTGTTCAGCCACCACACCAGCGACACCATGGGCAACGTCCTCCCCGACGCGCGACACCCGCTGGAGCCGCGGCTCAACGGCGACACGTTCGTCTCGCTGCTGAACCGGTTCCCGAACGTGCTGGCGTGGGTCAACGGGCACACGCACCACAACAAGATCACCCCGCACCCCGGCAAGACGGCGAAGCAGGGCTTCTGGGAGATCAACACCGCGTCGCACATCGACTTCCCGCAGCACGCGCGGATCATCGAGGTCGCCGACAACGCCGACGGCACGCTTTCGCTGTTCACGACGCTGATCGAGGCGGAAGCGCCGTACGAGGCGTCGTACTCGGACACCTCGACGCAAGCGCTTGCGTCGCTGTACCGGGAGTTTTCCTACAACGACATCCACGCCTCACTCGGCGCCGTCGGCACCGCCCAAGACCAGAACACCGAACTGCTGCTGACCCACCCGCTCTCCTGAGTTCGCCCTTCGATCACGCGTGTCGTCCGTCTGATCACGCGAGTCCCGCATCGGCGCACACGGCCGAACGACGTGACTCGCGTGATCAGACGGCGAACTCGCGTGATCGGAGGCGGAACACGGCGGGCCGGTCGCGAAAGTGACACAGACTCAGGCCGTCTTGTAGGCAACTGTTTACATACCTCGCGCGAACGACGAAAATCCCTTCCCTACCGGGTGGATCCGAGGGATGGGAGCCGGGATGCGGATACGAGGGCTGGTCACGCTGCTGACGATCGCGACGCTGACCGCGGTGACGGCGCAGACGGCGGAGGCGGGCCCCGGCCGTGGAGACGACGAAGCGATCGACTACCACGAATGGGCCGGTCACCACGGTTTCCGCGACGGCAGGCTGGAAGGGCTCGGGATCGACCACGGCGCGCTGCGCATCGACCGCCCGATCGGCACCGTCGAACACACGGAACCCGTACTCGGCACCACCAGGACCTACGAATACGGCCAGTGGACGTCGAGGAGCCGCACGCAGGGCTTCGACGCCTCCCAGCTGGTCGCGTCGTGGAACGCGAAGACGCCGGCCAAGACCTGGATCAAGGTCGAAGCCAAGGGCCGCACCGCTTCAGGCACCGAAACCGCCTGGTACGTGATGGGCCGGTGGGCCAGTGGGGACGCCGACATCAAACGCACCAGCGTCGACGGCCAGAGCGACGCCAGCGCCGCGGTCGACGTCGACACGCTGGTCATGAAGGCCGGCGTCGCGCTCCGGTCGTACCAGCTTCGGGTGAGCCTGTACCGCGAAGCAGGCTCACGGGCCACGCCGTCGGTGACGTCGGTGGGCGCCATGACGTCGCTGGTCCCGGACCGGTTCGAGGTCCGGGCGACGAAGCCGGGCCGGGCCACCGGGATCGAACTGAAGGTGCCCGCCTACGCCCAGAACCTCCACAAAGGACAGTTCCCGGAGTACGGGGGCGGCGGCGAGAACTGGTGCAGTCCGACGTCCACCGAAATGGTGGCCGAGTACTGGGGCAAACGGCCCAAGCCCGAGGACATGGCGTGGATCCCGGCGGGTTACGTCGACCCGACCGTCGCGTACGCCGCCCGGTACACCTACGACTACGCCTACGACGGAACCGGCAACTGGCCGTTCAACACCGCGTACGCCGCTTCACTCGGTCTGCGTGGGCACATCACCCGTTTGCACTCCTTGAACGAACTCGAAAACTACATCGCGCGCGGCATCCCGGTGATCACCTCGCAGTCGTTCAAGGCCGAGGAACTCGACGGCGCGGGCTACGGCACCGCCGGGCACATCATGGTCGTCGTCGGCTTCACGAAGGACGGTGACGTGATCGCGAACGATCCGGCCGCCAGCAGCAACGACCGCGTCCGGAACGTCTACAAGCGACACCAGTTCGAGACGATCTGGCAGCGCACCAAGCGGTACAACACCACGGGTGGCGTTTCCAGTGGTCCGGGCGGGGTCGCCTACATCATCACGCCCAACTGAATCGGTTCCCCACCCGAGCGGATCTCGCGGCCGGAGCGGATTCCGTGGCAAGCTTCTGGGTCGACGACTACTCGGAGGTGGGTATGCCGTACGAGGTGACGTGGTGAAACTCTTCACCGACGCCGATTTTCCCGCCGACCCGTACCCGGGCGCGCGGCCGGGTCATTCGTTCGTCCACTTCGACGGCGCCGGGCACAGCCTCGACACCGCGCCGGAGGGCTGGCGCGAACGCCAGGCCGTGCTCGCCTACGGCTCGAACGCGTGCCCGTCGAAGATCACCTGGCTGCGGGAGAACATGGGCCTGACGGGGCGGGTCGTGGTCTGTCACGCGCGCTGCACAGACCTGGCGGCGGTCTGGGCATGCGGCCTGCGGTTCCGCGACGGGCAGCGGCCGGCGACGCTCGCCGCCGCCCCGGGTGTCGTCGAGGAGCACGCTGTCTGGTTCGCGACCCCGGACCAGATCGCCGTGCTCGACCACTGCGAGGGCAACGGGCAGCGCTACCGGCTGGTGCGGCTGACCGCCCCGGCCATCACCCTCGACGACGGCACCGTGCTCGACGACGTCGTGGCCTACGTCGGCGCCGCGGACATCCGCCTGCCGATCCTGGTGGACGGCAGGCACATCCGCGTCGCCGACCTCGAACAGCGCCGGGCCGCGGCGCTCGAAGGGGTCCCCGCCGAGACGCACGGTCTGGACTGCACGCTGATCGAGGCCGGGACGCTGGTCAGAGAAGCTTCCCGGGATTGAGGATGCCCGCCGGGTCGACGGCTTTTTTCGCCGCCCGCAACACTTCGACGCCGATCTCGCCGATCTCCGCCGCCAGATAGGAGGCGTGGTCGACGCCGACGGCGTGGTGGTGCGAGATGGTGCCGATGCCGGTGATGGCCTCCGACGCCGCCGCCTTCGCCCGCTGCCACTGGCCGACCGGGTCGGCCTCGTCGCGGGCGGTGAGCACGGTGAAGTACAGCGACGCGCCCGTTTCGTACGCGTGCGAGACGTGGCACATGATGACGGCCCGGCCGAGCGTGGCGGTCAGCGCGGCGCGGACGGCGTCGCGCAGGTCGCTCAGTTCCGCCCAGTACGCGGCGGTTTCCAGGGTCTCGACGCAGATACCGTTGTCCATCAAGGCGTCCCGCTGCCGGGGTCCGGAGAACCGGCCGCGGCGCCAGGATTCGCCGAGCGCGGCGCCGATGCGGACGGCTCCGAACGGCTCCAGCACCCGGGTGGTCTCCTGACGGCGCCGGGCGACCTCACGTTTCGACGCGCCTTCCCAGCCGACGATCAGCAGGCAAGGCGCGTGGACTCCGCGTGCCTTGAGATACCGGCGCAGCGCCTTGGTCTTCCAGCTGTCGTTGAGCGCCAGCGAGACCTCGCTCTCGTCCACATCGGACAGTCGCGTGACGTCCGCGAGCACGTGCCGCTGGGCGAGTTCGCGGACCGCCGCGGTGCCGTTCTCCCAGCCGTCGAGGACGTAGCCCTCGTAGCGGCGGACCTCCGGCACCGGGCGGACGCGGAGGGCGACCTCGGTGATCACGCCGAGCGCGCCCTCGCTGCCGACGGCGAGGTGACGCAGGTCGGGTCCGGCGGCGGACGCGGGCGCGACGCCGAGTTTCCATTCGCCGCGCGGGGTCGCGAGCCGGACGCCCTTGACCATGTCCTCGAACCGGCCGTACCCCGACGAGGCCTGCCCGGCGGACCGGGTCGCGGCGTATCCGCCGATCGTGGCGCGTTCGTAGGACTGGGGAACGTGCCCGAGGGTGAAACCGTGCCCGGCCAGCAGCCGATCGGCCTCCGGGCCGGTGACCCCCGCCTGCAGGACCGCGATCCGGGAGACCGGGTCGACGGAGACCAGGTCGCCGAGCCTGGTGAGGTCGAGCGCGATCACCGCGCTCTTGCCCCCTCGCAGCGCCGAGACCCCGCCGACCACCGACGTCCCGCCGCCGAACGGGACGACGCCGACGTCGTGCCGGGCGCAGATTTCCAGCACCGCCTGGACTTCGTCGGGATTCCCCGGCAGGACGACGGCGTCCGGCACCGGAAAATCACCGAACCCGCGACGCCGCACCAAGTCCAGATAGGACAAACCGCTCGCCCGCGCGAGCCGTTCCCCCGCCGTCACCGAAACGTGTCCGGCGCCGACGAGCTCCTCCAGGTCTCGCTTCGGCTGTTCGCCCAGCCGCGTTTCGGGAACGGAGAGCGCCGAATCGGGCGCGAAGGGGGCTGCGGAGCCCAGCGGGCCGATACGCTGGACGAGCCACCGCAAGGCCTTCGCCGGAAGGTGGGCCGCGTCACCCGCCTCGGGCGTCCAGGATCGCCTCAACCGGTGGTCAATATTCTCGGTCACGACTACAGTGTTACACATGGACGTAAAACGTCACTCACCTGCGGAAACAGGCGTCTCGGCGCTGGCGGACACCCGATCCCGCCAGGCCTCGACACGCGTGTCCGACGACGTTCTGCTCGACGCGGCGAAGAAGTGCGTGCTCGCCGTCGGCGTGAGGCGGACCACGCTCGCCGAGATAGCGCGGACGGCGAAGGTCAGCCGGATGACCGTCTACCGCCGGTTCCCGGACGTGCGCAGCGTGCTCGCGACCCTCATGACCCGCGAATTCGGCGGACTGCTGCAAGGCGCCGCCGAACCGGAGGCCGAACCGGCCCACTTCCGCGAGAAGCTCGTCCGGAGTTCGGCGGCCGCCGTCGCCGCGCTGTCGGGTGACCCGCTGTTCCGCACGCTGCTGGACCTCGACCCCGAACTGGTCCTCCCCTACATCGTCGAACGGCTCGGGAAGACCCAGCGCTTCGCCGAGGGCGTGATCCTGCATCTGCTGCAGGGCGGCCACGAAGACGGTTCGATCCGCAAGGGCGACCTGCCCTCGCAGGCGCGCACCCTGTTGCTGCTCATCCAGTCCTTCGCGTTCTCGTTCCGTCCCGCCACCGCGGACGTGAACGAGAAGGCGTTGATGGCGGAGTTCGCCCACGTGCTCGACGCGGCGTTGCGCCCGTGACGCCGGGCTCGCTGAACGCCCTGCGGCGTGAGCGGGAGCTCGCGGCGCTGGCCGGCGGCGAGCGGGTCGACCTGGCGGTGGTCGGTGGCGGTGTCACCGGCACGGGGATCGCGCTGGACGCGGCCGCGCGCGGGCTCTCGGTGGCCCTGATCGAGGCGTACGACCTGGCGTACGGGACTTCGCGCTGGTCCAGCAAGCTGGTCCACGGCGGGCTCCGCTACCTCGCCAAGGGAGATGTGGCGCTGGCGCACGAAAGCGCCGTCGAACGCGGGATCCTGATGACCCGCACCGCCCCGCACCTCACCAGGGCGATCCCGCAACTGTTCCCCTTGTATCCGGAGACCTCCCGCGGTCAGCAGGCGTTCATCATGACCGGCCTCGTCGCCGGTGACGGGCTCCGCCGCGCGGCCAGGACCCCGGCGTCCGTACTGCCCCGGCCGCGATCGATCCCGGCCGCGGAGGCGCTGGCACTCGCGCCCGGCCTGTCCCCGCAAGGGCTGCGAGGCGCGCTGCTGGCCTACGACGGCGCGCTGACCGACGACGCCCGGCTCGTGGTGAGCCTGGCGCGCACGGCGGCGTCACGGGGCGCGAAGATCCTCACGAGGGTCGAGGCCCTCCGGCTCACAGCGGATTCGGTGCGGGCCCGGGACCGGCTCACCGGACAGGAGATCGAGATCCGCGCCGGTCAGGTCGTCAACGCGACCGGCGTCTGGGCGGGCGAACTGGCGGAGTCGGTGCGGCTGCGGCCGTCCCGCGGTTCCCATCTCATCCTGGCTTCGGGGGCGGCGCGGATCGGCGCGACGTCGGTCAACGTGCCCGTCCCCGGCGAAAACAACCGGTTCGTCTTCCTGCTGCCGCAACCCGACGGCCGCGTGTTCGTCGGGGTCACCGACGAACCGACCGAAGGCCCGGTCCCGCGGGTGCCGCCCGTGCCGGAGTCCGATGTGGACTTCCTGCTCGAAGTGGCGTCGAAGGCGTTCACGCGCCCGCTGACCCGTGACGACGTCGCGGGCTCCTTCGCCGGACTGCGGCCGCTGGTCGAAGGCGGTGGAGGCCGGAGCGCGGATCTGTCGCGCAAGCACGCGGTGGTGACCGGCGCCGACGGCGTGCTCACCATCGTCGGCGGCAAGCTGACGACGTACCGCAAGATGGCCGAGGACGCCGTCGACGCGGCGTTGAAGCGGTCCGGGCTCCGCGCCGGGCCGTCGACCACGTCCCGGCTCCCCTTGCTCGGCGCGACTCCGCGACACCTTCTGTCCACTGTGGACGCGCCGGCCCGGCTGGTCGCGAAGTACGGCACCGAGGCGCCACGGGTCGCGGCGCTCGGCGAGGTCGACCCGGAGCTGGGACTGCCGCTGTCCGCCCGCACCGAGATCAGCGCGGCGGAGGTCGTCTGGGCCGTGCGGCACGAGGGCGCGCTCGACGTCGAGGACGTCCTGGAACGCCGAACCCGGCTCGGCCTGGTCGCCCCCGAGGCCGAGGCCGCCCGCGCCCGGGTCCAAGAGCTCGTCGACAAGTCGCTCGCCGGTCTCGCCTGACGCATTAGTCCTCTGGATGCGGTGAAGCGCGCCCTAAACTTGACGGGTCGTTGGGTTTTTGCAACAGTATGTTCCATGAGCCCGGTAAGACGCGGCAAAGAGCTGCCGATCTACAACCGGCTTCCCGTGCTCCGGGCCGAGCGCGGACTGAGCAGGGCCGCCCTCGCGACGGCGGTCGAGGTCAATCCGCAGACCATCGGCGCACTCGAACGAGGCGACCACTACCCGAGCCTCGACCTGGCTTTTCGCATCTGCGCGGTGTTCGACCTCCCGGTCGAGGCCGTGTTCAGCCGCGAACCGTTCACGCCACTGTCCACTCAGGTCTACCGGGAGGGGGGAACATGAGCGAAGAGCGAGGCCGTCTCGCGACGTACTGGGAGCGCCAGCAGGAACGCTGGGAAGAGCTCGAACGCAAACGCGCCCTTCGGCTTCCGTCCTGGCGCACGAGGAAACGGCGGCGGACGTTGAGCGTGTTCGTGGTGACGGGCGACCTGATCCTGATCGCCGGAGCCGCCCTGTTCCACGCGGGCCCCGCGGTGGCCTTCTTCGTGCTCTGGTTCGTCGGCTGTCTCGTCGCGGGCGGCGCGCACTACCTGTTGCGCATCCTGACCGGCAAGATGAGCAACGGCTTCTCCATCCGGCTCGACGAGCGCGAGCGGGAATGGCGCCACCGCGCCACCTTCATCAGCTACCAGGTCCTGGTCGCGTTGATGCTGGTCGCGGTGTTCTACGGTCTGATCATCTCGGGTACCGAGGACGGCGGCGCGCGGGGCGCGATGATGGGCTGCGCCCTGCTGGTCACCGGCACCACGTTGTCCGGTGTCATCCTGGGGTGGTCGCTGCCGGACGACGATCCGGAAGATTTCGACGAGGGGGTCCCGGCATGATCGTCACGAGGACCCGCTCGGACCGGCGGCGGCTCGCCGTCGCCGCGGTGATCGGCCACCTGGTGGTCATCGCCGGAGCCGCGTTGCTGCGCGAGCCGACGTTGTGGTTAGCCGTCGGCTTGATGGGCCCGGGGTTGTGCCTGTGCGTCGGCGCCGCGACCGTGTTGCGCCGTTCGGTCGGCAGACCCGGCTCAACGGCCAAGGACCTTGACGAGCGCGAACTGCTGCTGCGCAACCGCGCGCACTACGCGGCGTTTCAGGGAATCTGCCTGCTGATGCTGGTGGACCTCGCGTACGGGCTCTACGCGGCCGGGCAGCCGGGTTCCGGCTCTCTCCTTTCTTCGATGACAGCGGCGTTGCTCGTCTTCGGGACGTCGCTGCCGGCGCTCTGGCTCGCCTGGAAGCTGCCGGACGACGATCCCGAAGACTTCGAAGATGTCGACGAGGGGATTCCGGCATGACCGGAGACAAACGGCGCCATAAGGTGTCGATCGGAGTGATCGCCGTCGCCTTGGTGGCCAGCGGGGTGATGGCCGGCGCGGCCAGGGCGGTCTTGGTCTACCGGGCCACTTCGGTGGTGAGCAACGTCAAGCTGGACGGTTTGGTCCAGCGCAACCGCACGGTTTCCGGCGTCCATCGGGGGATCACGGCGCTCGTGCGGTATCTGGAGGAGGGCAAGTGGAAATGAACGAGGGGAAGCTGGAGATCGACAGGATCTCCAAGAAGTACGGCGCGAAGGTCGCGCTGGACGAGGTGAGCTTCGAGGTCCAGCCCGGTGAGCTGTTCGGGTTCGTCGGCAGCAACGGCGCGGGCAAGACCACCACGATGCGGATCGTCCTCGGGGTGCTCGCGGCCGACTCCGGCCAGGTGCGCCTCGGCGGCGCGCCGATCACCCACGAGACCCGCACGCATATCGGGTACATGCCGGAGGAACGCGGCCTGTACCCGAAGATGAAGGTGCTGGAGCAGCTGGTCTACCTCGCCGAACTGCACGGGATGTCGGCCAACGACGCCCACCGCAGCGCCGAGAACTGGATCGCGCGGCTCGGGCTGACCGAACGCAAGAAGGACGAGGTCCAGAAGCTGAGCCTCGGCAACCAGCAGCGGGTGCAGCTCGCGGCCGCGCTGGTGCACGATCCGCGGGTCCTCGTGCTGGACGAGCCGTTCTCCGGTCTCGATCCGCTGGCCGTGGACGTGATGAGCGGCGTACTGCGCGAGAAGGCCGCGACCGGCGTGCCGGTGGTGTTCTCCAGTCACCAGCTGGATCTGGTCGAGCGGCTGTGCGACCGGGTCGGCATCATCCGAAGTGGACGGATGGTCGCGTCCGGCACCGTCGGCGAACTGACCGCGGACGCGGGCAACGGCCTCGTCGTCACCGCGCCCGGCGCCGCTCCCGGCTGGGCCTCGGCCGTTCCCGGTGTCCGGATCGTCGAGCAGAACGGCCCGACGGCGATCCTCGAACTCGACGCGGGAGCCGACGACCAGGCCGTGCTCGCCGCGGCCCTGGCCACCGGCCCGGTCACCGAATTCACCAAGCGCAGGCGGTCGCTGACCGAGCTGTTCCGCGACGCCGTCGCCGAGAAGCCCGCCGCACAGGGAGTTTCCGCATGAACACCGTTTCCTCGTGGCGCGCGGTCTGGCTCATCGCCAAACGCGAACTGAACACCCGGCTGCGCACCCGGTCCTTCGTGGTCGGCACCGCCGTGCTGCTGGTCATCCTCATGGGTTACGTCCTCCTGCAGTCCACGCTGGCGAACAACGAGGACAAGAGCAAGATCGGGCTCACCGGGCAGACCGCCGGGATCGCGCAGCAGCTTCAGAAGGCGGGCGCGGCGATCGGCGAGAAGATCGAGACCATCGCCGTCGCCGATCCGGCGCAGGGCCGGACACAGGTCGAGAACGGTGATCTCGACGCGTTGCTGTCCGGCAACGCCACCGAGCTGAAGGTGCTCGTCAAGTCCGAATTGGACACCAAACTGCGCACCCTGCTGAACGGCGTTTCCCAGCAGGAGACGCTGAACGGCATCCTTTCCGAGGCCCAGAAGTCGCCGGAAGAGGTGATGCGCACGGTCGAGCAGACCCAGGTCCAGGTCGACTCGATCAAGCCGCCGGATCCGGAGAAGTCCCAGCGGATGGTGATCGGCCTGATCGTGGCCGTGCTGCTCTACATGAGCATCGTGACCTACGGGACGCTGGTCGCGCAGGGCGTGGTCGAGGAGAAGTCCAGCCGGGTCGTCGAGATCCTGCTGTCCACCGTCCGGCCGTGGCATCTGTTGCTGGGCAAGGTGATCGGGCTCGGCCTGGTCGGGCTGACGCAGCTGGTGATCATCGGCGGGGCCGGGTTGCTCGTCGCCTCGTCGACCAACGTGCTGACGTTGTCCGGGGTCGCGACGGGCGCGCTGCTGTGGGGCGTGGTCTGGTACCTGCTCGGCTTCCTGCTGTACGCCACCGTCTACGGCGCCATGGGTTCGCTGGTCTCCCGGCAGGAGGACACCCAGTCGGTCATCGGCCCGGTCAACATCGTGCTGATCCTCGGCTTCGTCGTCGGGTTCAACCTGCTGGCACAGGCGCCGGAGGGCACGGGGACGAAGATCCTTTCCCTGGTGCCGCTGCTCTCGCCGGTGCTGATGCCCGCGCGGATCGCGGCCGGGACCGTCGAGGTGTGGGAGGTCGCGCTGTCGCTGGCCCTGACCGTGGGCGCCATCGCCCTGTTCACCTGGCTGGGCGCGCGGATCTACCAGAACAGCGTCCTGCGGGTCGGCAGCCGGATCAAGCTCTCCGAGGCCCTCAAGGGCTGACGGTTGTCCGTGAAGGCCTCCTTGAGGGACCCAGAGTCCCTCAAGGAGGCCTTCACGGACCTTTGATGGCGCCGTAGCGCTCCAGGGCGACCTGGCGTTCGTGGGCGTGGTCGACCATCGGCGCCGGGTAGTCCTTGACGCCCTGCGGTTTGTGCACGGCTTTCCCTTGCACGGAGCGGAGTTCGGGGACGTAGCGGCGGACGTACTCGCCCGAGGGGTCGAACTTCTCCCCCTGCGTGGTCGGGTTGAAGATCCGGAAGTACGGCGCGGCGTCGGTGCCGCTGCCCGCGACCCACTGCCAGTTCAGCTGGTTCGACGCGAGATCGCCGTCGACGAGATGCCGCATGAAGTACCGCGCGCCCAGCCACCACGGCAGGTGCAGATCCTTGACCAGGAAACTCGCCACGATCATCCGGACGCGGTTGTGCATCCAGCCCTCGGCGAGCAGCTGCCGCATCCCGGCGTCGACGATCGGGAACCCGGTGCGTCCCTCGCACCAGCGCTTGAACGCCTCGTCGTCGCTCTCGTGTTCCATGGCGTCGAACCGGGAATCGTAGTTCTTGCGCGCGGTTTCGGGGCGGTGCCACAGGACGTCGGCGTGGAACTCGCGCCAGGCGAACTCGCCGCGCAGCGACTTCGCGCCGGATCCCTCGTTCCCGGCGAGGTCGGCCAGCAAGGTGCGCGGATGGACGCAACCCCAGCGCAGATACGGCGAAAGCCTTGTCGTACCAGGGCGATCCGGGCGGTCGCGATCCTCGTCATAAGTCGTGAGGCCGTCGTCGAGGAACTCGTGCCAGCGGTCCAGCGCGGCCTTCTCACCGGGCTCCGGCAGCTCCATCCCCTTGAGTGACGGGGATTTCGGGAGCTTGACCGACCGCGGTGGCTCCACCCAGTCCACAATGGACTTTCCAGTGTCCGCCGGGCGCGGCCAGCCATGGCGCGCCCACGCGCGGTAGAACGGGGTGAACACGCGATAGGGGTCGCCGTCCGGTTTGGTGATCCGGCCGGGGGTGATCGCGTACGAGGAACCGGTCTCGGTCCAGGCGATGTCGTGTTCCGCCAAGGCCTTCTTGACCTCGTCGTCACGACGGCGGCCGTACGGGCCGGTGTCCGAGCTGACGTGCACGGCCGCGGCGCCGATCTCGCGGGCGGCCTTGACGACCTCCTTCACGGGGTCGCCCTTGACGAGCATCAGCCGTCCGCCGAGCTGCTCGTCCAGCGCCTTGAGGCAGCCGTGCAGGAACGCGACGCGCGGGGCGCCGGAGGGCTTGAGGAGCGCGTCGTCGAGGACGTACAGCGCGAGGACGTGCTTGCTGTGCTTCGAGGCTTCCAGCAGGGCGGCGTGGTCGCCGAGGCGCAGGTCGCGGCGGAACCACAGCACTACGGGGGCTTCTTTGGTCACCCGGGGAACCCTAAGCGGTACCGGCGGTGAGCGCAGTCCGGCCCCCGGATGTCATGAAAGGGGCTTTCCTGACGAAAAACGTCAGGAAAGCCCCTTTCATGACACTTGCGGGAAGCGGAGAGGTCAGCGCTCCGAGATCGGCGCGTAGTTCCGCTCGGCGGAGCCGGTGTAGATCTGCCGAGGGCGGCCGATCTTGGTGGCCGGGTCCTGGATCATCTCGCGCCAGTGCGCGATCCAGCCCGGCAGGCGGCCCAGCGCGAACAGCACGGTGAAGTACTTGGTCGGGAAGCCGAGCGCCCGGTAGATCAGGCCGGTGTAGAAGTCGACGTTCGGGTACAGCTTGCGCTCGATGAAGTAGTCGTCCGAGAGCGCGGTCTCTTCCAGCTTCTTCGCGATGTCGAGCAGCTGGTCGCCGCCCTTGAGCTTGGAGAGGATCTCGTCCGCGGTGTTCTTGATGATCTTCGCGCGCGGGTCGTAGTTCTTGTAGACCCGGTGCCCGAAGCCCATCAGGCGGACACCCTTTTCCTTGTTCTTCACGCGGGTGACGAAGTCTGCGACGTCGCCGCCCTCGGCCTGGATGCCCTCGAGCATGTCCAGGACCGCGCTGTTGGCGCCACCGTGCAGCGGGCCGAACAGGGCGTTGATGCCCGCCGAGATCGAGGCGAACAGGTTCGCCTCGGAGGAGCCGACGAGGCGCACGGTCGAGGTCGAGCAGTTCTGCTCGTGGTCGGCGTGCAGGATGAACAGCAGGTCGAGCGCCTTGGCGACGTCCGGGTCGACCTCGTAGGGCTCGGCCGGGAAGCCGAAGGTCATCCGCAGGAAGTTCTCGACAAGGCCGAGCGAGTTGTCCGGGTACAGCAGCGGCTGGCCGACGGACTTCTTGTACGCGTACGCGGCCAGGGTCGGGACCTTGGCCAGCAGGCGGATGGTGGACAGCTCCACGTTCGCTTCGTCGAACGGGTTGAGCGAGTCCTGGTAGAAGGTCGACAGCGCCGATACCGCGCTGGAGAGCACCGGCATCGGGTGCGCGTCGCGCGGGAAGCCGCTGAAGAAGGCCTTGAGGTCTTCGTGCAGCAGGGTGTGGCGCTGGATCTTGCCGGTGAACTCGTCCAGCTGGGCCTGGGTCGGCAGCTCGCCGTAGATCAGCAGGTACGAGACCTCGATGAAGGTCGACTTCCCGGCCAGCTGCTCGATCGGGTACCCGCGGTAGCGCAGGATGCCGGCGTCACCGTCGATGTAGGTGATGGCCGACGAGGCGGCACCGGTGTTCACGAACCCCGGGTCGTGGGTGATGTACCCGGTCGTCGCCAGCAGCTTCCCCAGCTCGATCCCAGGCGCACCCTCCACCGGGTGGATCACCTTGAACTCGTGCTCGCCGTTGGGCAGGCGCAGCGTCGCGGTCTCGCCGGACTGCCCCGCAGCCGTCGTCGCGTCGGACATGTAAGTCCCTCTCACGTTCAGCACGGGCCGGCGGCGCCTGTAGGTTCCACAGGTACGCCCTCTTTCACGCGCGTGACCCACGGCCTCGCTGCACACCGCCCCGCTGGGGTATGAATTCCCCTCCACGCTAGTCGAGAATGGGGTCAACGCGCAGCGGGTGAGTTGCTCACAACAGCCCCTTTGGGACCAGGTTCACACGGCGGAAGCCATATCTTCGGCCGTCGGCGGTTCCGCGCCACTCCGCGAGACGGTGATCGACGCCGCTTTCGCCGCGAATTCGAGGGCCGTGCGCCAGCCGTCGGCGTCGAGAGTGGACACGTCGCGCACCCCGTTCGAGTACAGCCACGCCAGCAGGGCGCCCTGCACGGTGTCACCGGCGCCGATCGTGTCGACGACGGCGACTCGGCGTGACGGGACCTGCGCGATTTCCCCCGCCCGTGTGATGACGGACAACCCCTGTGCGCCGCGAGTGAGCACGACGGCGTCGACTCCGCTAGAGGTCCAGACCTTTGCCGCGTCGATCGGGTCGGCGCCTTCGGCGAGCCATTCCGTGTCGTCGTCGGAGATCTTGAGCAGGCGGACGTGCGGCAGCCAGGACTCGAAGCGCGCCCGGTACGCGGCAGGATCGGTGATCAGCGCCGCGCGGATGTTCGGGTCGAGGACGGTCAGCACGCCGCGGGCGGATTCGCGGCGCAACACGGTTTCGTACGTGCTCGCGCCGGGCTCCAGGACCATGCCGAGGGTGCCGAGCGAGAGCGCCGTCACATCCTCGGGCAGCGGGCCGGGGTCGCCGACGAGCCTGTCCGCGGTGCCCTCGGTGTAGAAGGTGTACCGCGCGGAACCCTTCTCGTCGAGCGCGACCACGGCGAGTGTCGTCGGCTCGTTTCCCCGCTGCAGCAAGGCGGTGCCGACGCCGGAGGCGTGCAGCCGGTCCACCAGCGCGGCCCCGAAACGGTCGTTCGAGACACGCGAGAGGAAGCCCGTCGGGACGCCGA
Source organism: Amycolatopsis sp. NPDC089917 (assembly GCF_040684635.1). Classification (NCBI taxonomy): domain Bacteria; kingdom Bacillati; phylum Actinomycetota; class Actinomycetes; order Pseudonocardiales; family Pseudonocardiaceae; genus Amycolatopsis; species Amycolatopsis sp. NPDC089917. Next base: position 15,955 of record NZ_JBFBGL010000045.1, read on the forward strand.
GCCTGCCCGCGGCGAGCGCGACGTTGTAGGGACCACCACCCATCCGGGGCAGCAGCGCGCGCAACCCACCGTCCACAGTGGAATCCAACGGTTCACCAGGAACGAGGTCGACCAGCGCCTCTCCACCCACCACGATCACGGGCGCGATGCTAGCCGAGATGGCGGCGGCACCACCATAATTGTCAGTTCAGGACATTTTTTGTCGCGATTCCTCCATCCATGCCCCCGCCGCCACCCTCAACGGAGACGCTGGCGCGTCCCAATCCCATTCAGGAGCAGTTCCGACAAAGCGGTGAAGGCCTCGGCGTCGGTCACCCCCGCGCGCTGACCGACGACGCCGGTCTGGATTCCCTCGATGATCAGTCCGGCCATTTCCGCGATGAGCCGCGCGTGCACCTCGCGGAAAACACCGTCGGTGACACCGCGGTCGATGAACGACCGGATCCGCTGGGCCGCGGCGCGGCTGTTGAGCTGATACGCGTCCCGCGCCGGCGCGAATTCGGCGATGTCGGTCATGAAAGCGGCCGAAGCGCGATTCAGGTATTCGGAGATGCCCGCGAGATACTCCCCGAGGATCTTGCGGGCGTCGTCGATACCGGCGATCCGCTCCTCCAGAAGCTCGGCTGCGCCCTTGAAAAAGTGGGCGACGACCTTGACCGCGAGTTGCTCCTTACTGGGGGCGAGCGCGTAGAGGGTCGACTTCGAGCAGTGGAGCCGCGCGGCGAGATCGTCCAGCGTGAACTGGGAAAACCCCTCGGCGAGGAAGAGCGCTTCGAGTTCCGAGAGCAGTGCTCGCTGACGCGCGGTGGGCTGACGGCGCGGGGTCTTGCTCTCGGTCATCGGATCACTATCCCTTACGCGGACGGTGTCCCCCCAGCGCCATCTACTGTACGCTGAATCAGCCCACAGTACTGTTTTGAGTACAGTTCAGCTCGGAGGAACCATGCCGGCGGACCGTCTGCTGCCCAGCACCGAGGCCCGGGATCTGATCGACCTGGCCAAGGAGATCGCCCGCGAGGAGCTCGCGCCGATCGCGAGCAAGTACGAAGAGACCGCGCACTTCCCGCGCGAGCAGTTCCGGCTGCTCGGCCAGGCCGGGCTGCTCGGGCTGCCGTACGCGGAGCGCTGGGGCGGCGGCGAGCTGCCGTACGAGGTCTACCTGCAGGTTCTCGAAGAGATCGCGGCCGCGTGGATGTCGGTCGGCGTCGGGCTGTCGGTGCACACGATGTCCTGCTTCGCCCTGGCGCACCACGGCACCGACGAGCAGCGTGACCGCTGGCTGCCCGCGATGCTGGAAGGCGATCTGCTGGGCGCGTACGCGCTCTCGGAGACCCACGCCGGCTCCGACGCCGCGGCCCTTTCGACCCGCGCGCGGCTCGACGGCGACCAGTACGTCGTGAACGGCACGAAGGCGTGGATCACCCATGCGGGTGAGGCCGACTTCTACACGACCATGGTGCGCACCAGTGACGACGGCGGACAGGGCATCAGCTGCCTGCTCGTCGACGCGGCGACGCCGGGCCTCTCGGCCGCGCCGCCCGAGCGGAAGATGGGACTCACCGGCTCGACCACCGCGCAGCTGATGTTCGAGAACGCCGCCGTCGACGCCGACCGGCGGATCAGCGAAGAGGGTCAAGGGCTGAAGATCGCGCTGTCATCGCTCAGCTCCGGACGGCTGGGCATCGCCGCCTGCGCCGTCGGGCTCGCGCAGGCCGCGCTGGACGAGGCGCTTGAGTACGCGAAGGGCCGCACGCAGTTCGGGCGGCCGATCATCGAGTTCCAGGGCCTGGAGTTCCTGCTGGCCGACATGGCCGCCACCGTCGAGACGTCGCGCGCGATGTACCTCGACGCCGCCCGCCGCCGCGACCGCGGGCTGCCGTTCCAGCGGCAGGCGTCGATCGCGAAGCTCGTCGCGACCGACGGCGCGATGAAGGTGACCACCGACGCGGTGCAGGTCCTCGGCGGCGCCGGCTACACCAAGGACTTCCCGGTGGAGCGGTACATGCGGGAGGCGAAGGTGCCGCAGATCTTCGAGGGCACGAACCAGATCCAGCGCATGGTGATCGCGCGGGAACTCCGGAAGGCCTGACGTCCGGCCAGTCACGCGTGTCGTCCATCTGATCACGCGTGTCGTCCAAGCAGCCATCCGAAACACCCGGCTCGGACCGGTGGGTCGCGAGTGGCGACTCGTACGACAGGGTCGCCCGAGCGGCCTCAGTACCTCTGCGGGCCGAACTGCTGCGGCGGATACGACTGCGGCGACGGCCCGGGCTGCCACTGAGGCCCAGGCTGTCCCGGCGGGTACCGCGGGACAGCCTGCGCGACGTGCGGCTGCTGATATCCCTGCTGCTGGTATCCCTGTGACTGGAACACCTGCTGCTGCGGGAATCCCGGCCCCGCGTTCTGCCCGGCGGCGACGAGCTCACGCGCCTTGCGTCGCTTCCCGCGGATGAGCATCGTCGTGCCCGAACCGGTCAGCGCGACCCCGGCCCCGGCCATCCAGAGACCGTGATTCCGGAACGTCTCCGCCCGCGATTCGGCGGCGGCCTTCATCTCGGCGTAGGTGTCCTCGCCGGTGCCGCGGCCGTTCTTCGTGGTCTCGCAGACGTCGCCGGGCGACATGATCTTGCCGCCGCATTTGATGCGATTCGGGTCCTCTCGCGAGAACAGCAAGGTGACGATCAAGAACCCGATCCCGACGACCAGGACGAAGACCCAGCGCTTCATATGTTACACACCTTCCCCATGTGTAACATATGAGAGCACAGGTCACGCGCCCTTGACAAGAGCGTGCTCAACCCTCGCGGTAACGCCGCTCCTCGGTCACGCCGACCCCGGCCTCCTCGTCGAAGTGGTAGACCTCGCGCCCGCGCACGAACACCCGCATCGCGCGGTTCATCACGTCCAGCGGGTCACCCGACCAGATGGCCACGTCGGCGTCGAGGCCCGGCTTCAGGGCGCCGACCTGGTCTTCGAGCCCCAGCATGGCGGCCGGGTTGACGGTCAGCGCCTTCAGCGCGGTCTCCGGGTCGAGGCCGTCCTTCACCGACAGCGCGGCCTGATACACCAGGAAGTTGATCGGCACGACCGGGTGGTCCGTGGTGATCGCGATCCGCACGCCCGCCCTGGCGAGGATGCCGGGCGCGCGCAGGGTGCGGTTGCGCAGCTCCACTTTGGACTTGGTGGTGAACAGCGGGCCGAGGATCACCGGCACGTCCCGCTCGGCGAGCAGGTCCGCGATCAGGTGCCCTTCGGTGCCGTGGTTGATCACCAGTTTGTAGCCGAACTCGTCCGCCAGCCGGATAGCGGTGACCATGTCGTCGGCGCGGTGGACGTGCTGGTCCCAGTACAGCTCGCCGTCGAGGACCTTGGCCAGAGTCTCCTTGGTCAGGTCGACGTCGAACGGTTTGCCCTCGCCGGCGGCGTGGTCGCGCTGGGCGGCGTAGTTGCGCGCGGCGGTGAACGCGTCACGGATGGTCGACGCGACGCCGAGCCTGGTCGACGGCGTCTGCTTCTTCTCGCCGTACACCCGCTTCGGGTTCTCGCCGAGCGCGCTCTTCACGCTGACGCCCTCGGCGAAGATCATGTCGAGCACGGTCCGGCCCCAGGTCTTGACGCCGATCGTCTGCCCGCCGATGGGGTTGCCCGAACCGGGCTTGATGACGACGCTGGTGACGCCGCCCGCGAGCGCGTCGTCGAACCCGGGCTCGTACGGGTCGATGCCGTCGATCGCCCGGAACCGCGCGCCGTTGGGGTCGGTCATCTCGTTGGTGTCGTTGCCCGACCAGCCTTCGCCGTCCTCGTGGACGCCGAGGTGGGCGTGCGCGTCGATGAACCCGGGCAGCACCCAGCTGCCCGCGGCGTCGATCAGTTCCGCGTCGTCGGGGACGTCGACACCGGCGTCCGTGCCGACCGCGACGATCTTTCCGTTCTCGATGAGGACCGTGCCACCGTCGATGGGTTCACCGTCGACCGGGACGACGTAACCACCGACGATGGCCTTGACCTGTGCTTTGTCAGACATACTTTGACACGCTAACGAACTGTGCCGTCCGTCCGCACGCGGGGCTTTTCGAAGTGGACGAGCTCGTAGTGTTCCTCCGGCGTCCGGTGCGTCTCGACGTAGCCGAGTTTCCGGTACATCCGCAGCGGGCCGACGCTGCGCTCCCCGGTGAACAGACGGAACACGGTCACCGAAGACGGCATGGCCGATTCGGCGGCGAGCAGCAACGAGCTGCCGAGCCCGTGTCCCTGCCTGTCCGGGGCCACGATGAGCCTGCCGACGAGCCCGGCGCCGCCGTCCACGACGATCCGGACGCTCGCCACCAGCCGCCCGGATTCCCTGACGCCCCAGGCGAAACACGCGGGATCACCCAGGGCCTCCTTGGTCTGTTCGAAGGTCTCCAGCAGCGGCGGGAGGTCGATGTTCTCGTGCGCCCGCGCCTCCGGGACGTACGCCGCGCGCTGCAGCGTGAGCACCTCACCCGCGTCCACGGGCCCGAGCCGGAGCGGCGGCGAAGTCATCACCGCACCCGGATTCCCCAGCTCCCGGTCCACGAGGACGCGGGCTCCAGCTCGATCAGGTCGGTGCCGGTGTTGAGCGCGTCGGCGGGGCAGGTCATCGGCTCGATCGCCACCGCGCGGCCGCGGCCGACCAGGTCGTCCGGCGTGAACACCTGCGCCCAGTGGAAGTCCGGCCCGGCCCAGACCACGAGCTCCCGCTCGCCGTGTGAAAGGACGTAGTGGTGGTTGCCGTCCTCGGCGACGCTCAGCCCGCCGAACGCCGTGTCGAGGTCGACGCCTTCGAGCAGCTTGCCGGACCGGAAGTCGTACTCGGTCCCCTCGACGTCCTGTTCCTCGGCGTACGGCATCTGCTCGTCGCCGAGGTACGGCCGGACCCGGCTCGCGGGCAGCGTCAGGGTCAGCTCGTCGGTGGGCACGTCACCGACGCGGAAGTACGGGTGTGTGCCGAGCCCGACGCCGATCGGGCTCTCGCCCTCGTTGCGGATCTCGTGCGTCACGACCAGCTCGCGCGGCGAGATCTCGTAGGTGATCGTCGCGCGCAGCGGCACCGGCCAACCCTCTTGCGCCGGGACGTCGACGGCCAGGGTGATCGACGACTCCGCGTGCTCCAGCAGCTCCCATTCCTCGTGCCGGGTGAGGCCGTGGATCGCGTTGCCGCGGGCCTCCTCGGTGATCGGGAGCTGCTGCTTCTCGCCCTGGTAGTCCCACTGGCCGCCCTTGGTGCGGTTCGGCCAAGGCAGCAGCACCTGCCCGGCACCCTTCGGCGGCTTCTCGTCCTCGGCGAACGCCTCGACGTACGGCACTCCGCCGACCTCGAACGCGCGCAACCCGGCTCCGATCTCGGTGACGACGGCGCGCGCGTTGCCGCGGGTGATCTCGAACTGCTCTCCGGTGGGATTGGCCATGCCGACGAGGTTACCGGCGGCCGACGGGGACGTAGGCTGCGAATGCCACGCCCGGACGAAGGAGACCGCCGCGATGACCGTTCCCGGCTACCCCAGCACCGTCGGCCGCGTCCTGGAGCGGAGCGCGCGCCGCGTCCCGGACCGGGTCGCGCTCACCTTCGCCGATCGCGTGTGGACGTACGCGGGGCTCGATCGCGCGACGGGCAGGGTCGCGGCGAAGCTGCTCGACCGCGGGCTCGTCCACGGCGACCGCGTCGCGGCCTTCGGCAAGAACTCCGACGCGTATCTGTTGTTGTACCTCGGTTGCGCGCGGGCCGGGCTGGTGCACGTGCCGGTGAACTTCAACGCGCGCGGCGAGGAGCTCGAATACCTGCTGACGCAGTCCGAACCCGCTGCCGCCTTCGTCGATCCCGCGCTGGCCGAACACGCCGGTATCGATCATGTGTCCACACTGGACGTTCTGGCCTGGGCGTTGGACGAGACCGTCGTCCCGCACGAGGAATCCGGGGTCGCGGACGACGATCTCGTCCAGCTGCTCTACACGTCCGGGACGACTTCCCGGCCGAAGGGCGCGATGCTCACCCATCGCGCGCTGGTGCACGAGTACTCGTCCTGTATCGCCGCGCTCGACCTGAGCGACCGTGACGTGCCGCTGCACGCGCTGCCGCTGTACCACTCGGCGCAGATGCACGTGTTCCTCATGCCGGGGCTGGCCGTCGGCGCGACGAACCATCTCGTCGAGGCACCCGATCTCGGCGACATCCTCGCGCGGATCCCGCGCCAGGGCGTCACTTCCCTGTTCTTCCCGCCGACCGTCTGGGTGGGCTTGGCGAACCATCCCGGCCTCGCGGACGCGGATCTCGGCAGTCTCACCAAGGCGTACTACGGCGCGTCGATCATGCCCGTGCCGGTGCTGAACTCCCTGCGCTCGCGGCTGCCGGAAGTCGGTTTCTACAACTGTTTCGGTCAATCCGAGATCGGTCCACTCGCGACGGTGCTGCGGCCCGAAGAGCACGACGCGCGGCCGGATTCCGTCGGCCGCCCGGTCCTTTTCGTCGAGACGCGGGTGGTGGACGCCGAGATGAACGACCTTCCGCCGGGCGAACTCGGCGAGGTCGTGTACCGCTCGCCGCAGCTGTGCACGGGTTACTGGGGCGAGCCCGAGGAGTCGGTGGAGGCGTTCGCGGGCGGCTGGTTCCATTCCGGCGATCTGGTGCGCCAGGACGCGGAAGGCTATCTGTTCGTCGTCGACCGGATCAAGGACGTCGTCAACACCGGCGGCGTGCTCGTCGCGTCGCGTGAGGTGGAGGACGCGCTGTACGCGCATCCCGCCGTCGCCGAGGTGGCCGTCGTCGGTCTGCCGCACGACCGCTGGATCGAGGCGATCGCCGCGGTGGTCGTGGTGAAGGAGCGGGTGGAGGAAGCGGAACTGATCGAGTTCGCCAAGAAGTCGCTCGCGGCGCACAAGGTGCCGAAGTCGGTGCATTTCGTCGGCGAATTGCCCAAGAACGCGTCCGGGAAACTGCTCAAACGCGAACTGCGGCAACGACTCGGCGGTTCAGCGTCCGCGATCGGCGTCTAGCGACTCGGCGAACTCGCTGTCGCAGTGCGTGTCCCAGATCAGGACGCGATGTCCGCGTACGAGCCCTCGATTTCCTTGCACCAGAAGCCTTCCCTGTGGGCAGTTCCTCGTGGAGCACGCGGAAATCGGCTTCGGCTCGGCCGCTCGGCGGTTCGGTGGTCGCGATGATGAAGTCGCAGTCGCTGCGGAGGTCGCCGAGCGCGAACGATCCCTGGACGTACGCGCTACGAAGGCGTGACTCGCGTGATCAGACACGGATCTCGCGTGATTGGACGGCGAACTCACGTGATTGGACGGCGAACTCGGTGTTCGGTGCCTGATCACGCGAGATCCGTGTCTGTTCATGTGAGTGCGGCGTCGCCACACCACGACTCACTAGACCGGTCGTCATAGTTTGGGCTACAGTCGGCCGCATGGTCCGCCGCACCGACACCCGGCAGCGCATGCTCGACTCCGCCGCCGAGCTCTTCCAGCATCAGGGTTACCACGCCACCGGGCTCAACCAGCTCGTCGCCGCCGTCGGCGCGCCCAAGGGTTCGCTCTACTTCCACTTCCCCGGCGGCAAGGAGCAGCTGGCCGCCGAGGCCATCCGCCAGTCCGCCGATCGGCTCTGCGATCAGCTGCGCGTGATCGTCGCGAACTCACCCGACGTCGTCACCGGCGTCGAGAACGTCGTCGACGCGCTCGCGACGTCGCTGGAGGAGTCGGATTTCCAGCGCGGCTGCCCGCTCGCGACGGTCGCGCTCGACGCGTCGGGTGACAGCGAGGAGATCCGCAAGGCCTGCGCCGACGGCTACACCTCCTGGCACACCCTCATCTCCGAAGCGCTGAACACCGAAAAAGCGGACCACCTGGCGACAGTCGTCCTCGCCACGATCGAGGGCGGTTTGCTGCTGGCCAAGACGTTGCACGACACCGCGCCGCTGCGCGCGATCGCCCCTCATCTCCGCACCACACTCGAACGGGAGCTGTCCTGATGCGCGTCCATCACCTGAACTGCGGGACCATGCGGCCGGTCGGCGGGAAACTCGTCGACGGCAAGCCGGGCCTGTTCCGCCGCGCGGAACTGATCTGCCACTGCCTGCTCCTGGAGACCGACACCGGGCTCGTGCTCATCGAAACCGGCGTCGGGACGCCGACCGTCACCCGGCCCGTCGAATGGCTCGGCGCCGGGTTCGTCCGGCTGGTCCACCCCGACAGCGACGACGACCTCAGCGCCACGACGCAGATCCGCGAGCTCGGCTTCGACCCTGCCGACGTGCGCGACATCGTGCTCACCCACCTCGACCTCGACCACGCGGGCGGGCTCGTCGACTTCCCCCAGGCGAGGGTCCACGTCCACGCCCGCGAGCTCCAGGCGCTCGAAAACCCGGTCGACCGCAAGGAGGCGAGCCGCTACCGGAAGGTCCAGTTCAGCCACGGCCCGAGCTGGAAGCCGTACCGCGCCGACGGCGAGCCTTGGTTCGGTTTCGACGCAGTCCGCGAGCTCGAAGGGGTCCCGGACGTCCTGATCATCCCCCTCGCCGGGCACACCCGCGGGCACGCGGGCATCGCGGTCGACACCGGTGACGGCTGGCTCCTCAACGCCGGTGACGCCGTCTTCCACGGCGGCGAGCTGGAGCGAAAGCCGCACATCCCGCTCGCACTCGGCTTCTTCGAGTCGTACATGCAGACGGAGAAAACGGCACGACTGGACAACCAGCGCCGGCTGCGCGAACTTGTCAGTAACAACGGTGACGAGGTGACGGTCTTCGCCGCGCACGACGCCACCGCATTCGAACGGCTCAGCCAGAGGAGCAGGCTATGAAGGTCCACCATCTGAACTGCGGCACGATGCGGGCGCCGGGAGGCGGGTTCCTCGACGGCCAGCCGGGCCTGCTGCGCCGCTCGGAGCTGGTGGCGCACTGCCTGCTGATCGAGACCGCCGACGGGCTCGTGCTGGTGGACACCGGTTTCGGCCGCAAGGGTGTCGCGAATCCCGGCGGCTGGCTCGGCACGCCGTTCACGATCATGGTCGGCGCGAAGCCGGTCGAGGTGGAGACGGCGGCCCACCAGGTCGAGGCGCTCGGCCACAAACTGGAGGACGTGCGGCACATCGTCTGCACCCACCTCGACGTCGACCACGCGGGCGGGCTCGCCGATTTCCCGAACGCCGTCGTGCACGTCCGCACCTCGGAGCACGACGCGGCGACCTCACCGGCGAACGCGAGCGAGAAGTTCCGCTTCCGCGCCAACCAGTTCGCCCACCGTCCACTGTGGAGCACCTACGACGAGGCCGGGGACGAATGGTTCGGTTTCCAGGCCGTCCGTGAACTCAAGGGCCTGCCACCGGAGATCCTGCTGGTGCCGCTCGCCGGCCACACCAAGGGCCACACCGGCGTGGCGGTCGACACCGGCGACGGCTGGCTGCTGCACGCGGGCGACGCGTACTTCTTCCACGGTCAGATGGATCCGGTGAAGCCGCACTGCCCGCCGGGGATGACCGTCTTCCAGAACATGGTGCAGACGCTGCGCAAGCCGCGGCTGGAGAACGTCGAACGGCTGCGGGAGCTGAGCCGGGAACACGCCGACGAGGTCACCGTGTTCTCGGCCCACAGCCCGGTGGAGTACCAGGCCCTCAAACGGGACTGACGAGGTCAGCCGACCGGCGGCTCGATGGGCCGCCGGTCCTCCTCGCTGTGCGTGGCCCGCATGACGAGCCAGTTGACCCCCCACAGCACGACCCCGACGCCGAGCAGGATCGCGGCGACCTTGTAGTCGCGCGCGGGCCGCCCGGACAACGGCGTCACCAGGTAGACGCAGAAGATCGCGGCCAGCACCGGGACGATCGTCGGCGCGCGGAAATGCTTGTGCGCCGCCTTTTCCTTGCGCAGGATGAGCACCGCGACGTTGACGATGGCGAACACGGCCAGCAGCAGCAACGCCGTCGTCCCGCCGAGCACGCCGATGTCCACAAAGGACACCAGGCCGATGGCGATGACGCTGGTGAACACGATCGCCACCCACGGGCTGCGGCGGAACGGGTGCACGGTGCCGAGCTGCTTCGGGATGATCCGCTGGTTCGCCATGCCGTAGAGCAGACGGCTCGCCATCAGCATGTTGATCAGGGCCGAGTTGATCACCGCGAACAGGCCGATCGCGGAGAAGACCTCACGCGGGAACCCGGGCGCCCCGACGTCGAGCACCTTCAGCAGCGCGCTGCTCTTGGCCGCCGCCAGATCGTCCGCGGGCACCAGCAGCGACGAAGTCACGGAGACCATGATGTAGATGGTCGCGGCGATGACCATTCCCCACAGCATCGCCTTCGGGAAGATGCGGATCGGGTCCTTGCACTCCTCGGCCATGTTGACCGAGTCCTCGAAGCCGACCATCGCGAAGAACGCCAGCGACGTCGCCGAGGTGATCGCCACCAGCATCGTCTGGTTCTCGGTGTCGAACTCGACCAGCCGGGAGGCGTCCCCGTTGCCGTTGAGCACCGCCCACACGCCGACCCCGATGATGATCAGCAGACCGCCGATCTCGATGCAGGTCAGCACCACGTTGGTCTTCACCGACTCGGAGACCCCGCGGAAGTTGATCAGCCCGAGCCCGATCACGAACAGGATCGCCACCAGTGGCATCGGCGCGGTGATGAACTCGGCGAGATAGGTGTCGCCGAAGGCCTTCGCCGCGGACGAGGCCGACGTGATCCCGGAACACATCACCGCGAACGCCACCATGAAGGTGAGGAAGCGGATCTTGAACGCCTTGTGCGTGTACAGCGCGGCGCCCGCCGCCTGCGGGTACTTCCCGACCAGTTCCAGGTAACTGAACGCGGTCATGAACGCGACCACGAAGGCGATCAGGAACGGCAGCCACAGCGCGCCGCCCACCCGTCCCGCCACTTGCCCGGTGAGCGCGTAGACGCCCGTCCCGATGATGTCCCCCACCACGAAGAACAGCAGGAGCTTGGAGCCCATTACCCGTTTGAGGCTCGGTTGACCGGCAGGACCGGTCTGTTCCGTCGTCGTGTCCGCCATGCGGCAAGAGTGTGCCGCATCACGTCTGTGGCCGACAGTCCGTTTTGGTCAGTTCTTCGTCACGGGTTGACCGGAGGCGAATCTGGGTATTCCGGTCAGTTGGCGTCGACCGCGGTCTTCACCAGCGGGACCATCATCTCCTGCGTCATCTTCACCGGACCGGTGTAGTTGACCAGCACCGGGACGTCGCCGACGAGTTCGGCGGCCGCCAGCGTCGCGGTCTTGTTCTCGTCGGTGTAGTAGAGGGCGCCGTCACCGACACCGGCGACGTCCTTCGCGGTCGGCTTGGCCTTCTTGAGCGCGGTGACCATCTCGGCGGGCTTGATCTTGTTGCCCTCGAAGCGGGTCACGGCGAGCGCGCCGACCTGCTTGCCGGCGGCCGAGTAGACGCAGCTCTTGGCCTTCCCGCCGTTGGCGGCGTTGTCCTGCACCGGGCCCGGCGCCGACGTCACGCCCTGGATGTTGATGGCCTTCGAGACGGCCTCGGCGGGCAGCAGCGCGCACGGCTCCTTCGCCCCGGCGCCACCGGTCGGAGCGGCCGAGGAACTCGGCGGGACGGAGGAGGACGGAGCGGGCGCCTGGCTCGACGGCTTCGCCGCGTTGTCCGACTTCCCGTCCCCGGAAGAACAGGCGGAAAGGGTCGCGATGACAGCGGCGAACAGGACGATCGCTCGTGAAATACGCATGCGCCCGACGATAGTCCGATCGGCTCAGTCCACCGGGGCCCGGTACCGCCAGAAGGACGGGATCAGCAACGCGGCGGCGACGACCAGCACGATGACCAGCACCCCACCGCCCGAAGCGGCGGCCGCGGTGCCGACCCCGGCGGCCGCCCAGCCGTGGGTGAGGTCGGCGATCCGCGGGCCGCCCGCGACGACGACGGTGAACACGCCCTGGAGCCGTCCGCGCATCTCGTCGGTGGTGGCGACCTGCAGGATCGACATCCGGTAGATCGCGCTGACCATGTCGGCGGCCCCGGCGAGCGCCATGAAGAAGACCGCGAGCCAGAGCGAGTTCGCCAGCCCGAACCCGATGATGGCGGCGCCCCAGACGCAGACCGAGACGATCACGCCGGCGCCCTGTTTGCCGATCCTGGTCAGCCAGCCGGAGAAGAGGCCGATCAGCATCGCGCCCGCCGGGAGCGCGGCGTAGAGCCAGCCCAGCGCCGGTCCGCCGCCGGGCGGGTCGCCGAAAGTGCGCTCCGCCATCTCCGGGATCAGCGCCCGCGGCATGCCCGCGACCATCGCGATGATGTCGACGAGGAAGGACGCCAGCAGGATCTTCTGGGTCGCCAGGTACTTGAAGCCATCGATGATGTCGCGGATCCCGGCCCGGCGGGCGATCTCGCCGAGCGGCGGGATCGGCGGCAGCTTCCAGACCGCGATCAGGGTCAGGGTCAGCGCGACGACGTCGATCAGGTAGAGCGTCGAGAGCCCGAGGATCGGGATCAGCGAACCGGCCAGCAGCGGGCCGAAGACCGCGCCGAAGGTGGCCATGGTGCTGCTCAGCGCGGTCGCGGGCGCGATCAGGTTGTCCGGCACCAGCCGGGCGACGACGGCACTGCGGGTCGGCATGTTGACCGCGAAGAACGCCTGGTTGACCGCCAGCAGGGCCAGGACGAGCCAGACGGAGCCGGCGTTCACGAACGCCTGGAGCCACAGGACCGCCGAGGTGACGGTGACCCCGACGTTGGTGACGAGCAGGAGCTTGCGGCGATCGACGGCGTCCGCGATGGCACCGCCCCAGAGACCGAAGACGAGCAGCGGGATCAGCGCGACCAGGCCGGTCAGGCCGACGTATGCCGACGAGCCGGTGAGGTCGAAGACCTGTTTGGGGACGGCGACGGCGGTGAGCTGGCTGCCGATGGCGGTGACCGCGGTGGACAGCCAGAGGCGGCGGAACGCGGGGATCTTGAGCGGCCGGGTGTCGACGACGATCGAGCCGAACAGCTTACGGACGCCTTTGCGCTGCTCAACCTCCACGTCATCACTCACAACCAGACAGCTTAGCCGCGCTAACTAACCAACCGCGCGCGATTTATGTCACCCGGTGGCCGACCCGTTAGCGAGTGAAGCTACGGCGCGACGCGCTCCACCTGCCAGCCGTCGTCGGTGCGGACGTAGCGGAGCCTGTCGTGCATGCGGTCCTCGCGGCCCTGCCAGAACTCGACGATGTCGGGCCGGATGCGCCACCCGCCCCAGTGCGGCGGGAACGGGATGTTCTCGACGTCGGCGAAGCGGCGCTCGATGCCGTGAAGCGCGGTCTCGAGGGCGCGGCGGCCGTCGACGACGCGGGACTGCGGCGACGCCCAGGCCCCGAGCTGCGAACCCCGCGGCCGGGAGGCCCAGTACTCGGCGGTCTCGGCGACGTTGACCTTCTCCACCTCGCCGCGGACGTGGACCTGACGCTGCAGGGCGTACCACGGGAAGGTGATCGACGCGTAGCGCGTCGCGGTGAGGTCGTGGCTCTTGGTCGACGTGTAGTTCGTGTAGAACACGACGCCGCGTTCGTCGAGGCCCTTGCACAGGACGGTCCGGGAGGACGGCCTGCCCTCCGGGTCGGCGGTGGCGAGCACCATCGCGTTCGGTTCGGCGACCCCGGCGGCGACGGCCTGGTTCAGCCAGTCCTGCAGCTGGGTGGTCCAGGTGTCCGCCAGCGCGGACTCGTCGAAGGCGGCCCCTTCGTAGGCCACCCGCATCCCGGGCAGGCGAACGACGGCGTCGCCGTTGTCGGCAGCGCCTTCCTTGATCTCCGGCATCATCCGCCAAACCTCCGTACCCGGTCGGGGCATCTGTGACTTCGGCTTTGCCGCCGACGGTATTGCCTCGAAGGCGGCGGCGAAACCCACTGAACGGTGACACCCGCCACCCCTGCCCGATCATCTGTGTGTAACCGCTGGACCGCAAGCCGTTACCTCCCGGTTACCTGCCGGCCCGTGATCGATACAGCCCGAAGCGCACGCCCTCCGAGGCCGGCCGCCGCTTTGTTCCGCGCCGTCCCGGCGACCCACGAAATCGCGCCCGCCGTCGAGAAACAGGACCGGCTCGCCATTACCCGCACGGAAATTGCCTGGACAGACCCGGTCCGCACAGTTCCACAAAGAATTGTCCACCGGCGAAAAAGCGTCACATTTCCCTTTCCCCCGCCGACGATTCCCGGATTCGCGAACAATTCCCGAGACCATTCACACCTGGCGCCGCGACGGCACCCGCCCGGGCGTCCCGTTAATTCTGTCGTTTGACAGAAATTACGGCGCCGGGAAACCTCCGCGACACATCCGGGCAAGATGTGTCAGAAGGCCGGCTCCGGGCGGCAATTCGTCCCGAAACCGGCCTTCACTTCTCCCCGTCCGGCTGTCAGTTCGTGACAGTGAACTCCGCGCGGACGATCCATCCCCAGCAGTCGTACGACGCCGTGTACCGGCCCGGCACCGTCCCCACTGGACCGTCGCCCCGGAGCGCGACACCGATGCCTCCGGTGCCGCCGTCTCCCACCACTCTCAAGGGAATCGGCGCGGCGAGACCGTCCGCGGTGAGCGTCGTCGCGAGCTCGCCCGCACCCGACGGACGCAGGCAATAGATGTCCGCGGTGACCGTCCCACCTGCGACGACGGTGTTCGGGGTCAAGGCCAGACTGGACGGTCTCGTCGCGTTCGCCTGCCCCGCTCCGGCCAAGGTGGACACGATCGCCGCCCCCGCGACGCACAACGCGGCCGCACGAATTTTCATCCTCTGCTCCCTCCCGGAAGACGGGCGACGTTTTCACCCGCCACCCGATGGACGTACCCCGATGGGTCCGGGGTTGCCCAGCCGGCGAGACTCCGCCCCTCGGGGCGAACGGCCGGATTTAGCAGAATGTGACAGCAAATCAGGCAAGAGCTGACGATCACACTAGGTAGACCTTGCGCCACTCGATAGGATCGCCGCCGAGAGCAACGGGGTGATCACCTCTATCCAGTGTGTTCAGAGGTTTCGGATGGGACGGCCGGGTGTGCGGCTGATCCGTCCGCTATTGCCGGCCGGGCTTCCACGAGGAGCTCGACACCGGTCGATCAGTCCTGCGCTCGAACCGCCGGAACTTTCCACGCCCGATTTACTCCCCTTCCCCAGGAGTGCGTTGTGATTTCCCGTTACCGCCGTCTGATGACGGCGTTGTTGTGCGCCATTTCGCTCGCGGGCGTGACAGCCCTTTCGGCATGTTCCGACAGCACGGCCGCCTCCGGCACCAAGGTCACCATCGGTTACAGCGCGTGGCCAGGCTGGTTCCCGTGGGCCGTGGCCCAGGAGAAGGGCCTCTTCGAGAAGAACGGCGTGACCGTCGACCTGAAGTGGTTCGACAGCTACACCGAGAGCATCAACGCACTGTCCTCCGGCGCGATCGACGCGAACAGCCAGACCCTGAACGACACGCTCGCGTCGGTCAGCGGTGGCGCGAAGCTGTCGGTCGTCCTGGTCAACGACAACTCGACCGGCAACGACAAGATCATCGCCCGCCAGGGCATCACCGGCGTCGCCGACCTCAAGGGCAAGAAGATCGCCGTCGAGCAGGGCACCGTCGACCACTACCTCCTGCTGCTCGCGCTGCAGGAGGCGAAGCTGACCGAAAAGGACGTCGAGCTGGTCCCGCTGCTGACCGACGCCGCCGCGGCGGCGTTCGTCGGCGAGCAGGTCGACGCCGTCGCCGCCTTCGCCCCCTTCACCACGAAGGCGCTCGAACGTCCCGGCAGCCGCGCGATCGCGACGTCCGCCGAGTTCCCCGGCGCCATCCCGGACCACCTGGTCGTCTCCGAGCAGATGTCGAAGGAGCGCAAGAAGGAGGTCCAGGCACTGGTGAACACCTGGTTCGAGACGATCGACTGGATCAAGCAGAACCGGGATGAGGCCGTGAAGATCATGGCCAAACGCGGCGCCGTGTCGATCGACGAGTACAAGACCTACGACGCCGGCACCACGATCTTCACCAAGCAGCAGAACCTCGACGCCTTCACCCCCGGCGTCACCCCCGCCCACCTGAACTTCCAGGCGGGCAAGATCGCCGACTTCATCATCTCCAACGGGCTCGCCCAGAACCGGCCCGACTTCGACGCGCTGTTCGACGACCAGTACGTCAAGGCGGTGAAGTGAGCACCACGGACGCGGCGAAGCAGGCCTCTCAGCGGACGGACGCCGCTGACGAGGCCGAAGCGCGGCGTCTCGACGACGAGCAGCGGCTCGCCGAAGCGCAGGAAGACCGTCGCCGGGGCGGCGCGCGACCGGACTGGTCGCCGCTGCCCCGCCGGGCGGGCCTCAAACCGAACGCGTCCCCGCTGTTCTCGCTCCGGACCCCGATCCCCGCGCGCTGGCGCTGGACGCTGGCGGTGGCGTCGTTCGCGATCCCGCTGCTGATCTGGGTGACGCTGAACGCGCTGGGCACCATCAAGCCCACGTTCCTGCCGACGCCGGTCGCGGTGTTCGACGCGCTGCTGAAGATGATCGAGTCCGGCGAACTGTTCAGCGATCTCTGGGCCACCACCCAGCGGGTGCTGCTCGGCTTCGGGCTCGCTGTCGCCGTCTCGGTCCCGCTCGGCATCGTGATGGGGACGTTCAACGCGGGACTGGCGCTGTTCGAACCGGTCATCGCGATGTTGCGCTACCTGCCGGCGAGCGCGTTCATCCCGCTGCTGATGATCTGGCTCGGCCTCGGCGAGCCGTCGAAGGTCGCGGTCCTGTTCCTGGGCACGGTCTTCTTCAACACGCTGATGACCGCCGACGCCGTGCGCGGGGTGCCGCGGTCGCTGATCGACGTGTCGTACACGCTCGGCGCGCGGCGCGGCGAGGTGCTGCGCAAGGTGATCGTCCCGCACGCGCTGCCCGGCATGATCGACGCGACCCGCGTCAACGCCGCGGCCGCCTGGAACTTCGTGGTGGTCGCCGAAATGATCAACGCCACCGCCGGGCTCGGCCTGCGGATCATGCGGGCGCAGCGGTTCACCCAGACCGACCGGATCTTCGCGCTGCTGATCGTGATCGGCCTGCTCGGTCTGGTCATCGACATCGCTTTGCGGCTCCTGCGGGCCCGAGTCGGGAAGTGGGCGGCATGACGCTCCAGCTGAAAGCCGTCGCCAAGGACTACACCGTCCGCGGCAGGACCACCCGCGCGCTCGACGGGATCGACCTCGACATCGCGCGCGGCGACTTCGTCTGCGTGGTCGGCGCGAGCGGGTCCGGGAAGTCGACCCTGCTCTCGCTGATCGCCGGGCTGGCCGAACCGTCCGAAGGTCTCATCACCCTCGACGGCGACGCCGTGACCGGGCCCGGCCCGGATCGCGGGCTGGTGTTCCAGCACGGCGCGCTGTACCCGTGGCGCACGGTGGAGAGCAACGTCGCGTTCGGACTCGAACTGCTGAGCCTCGACAAGGCCGAACGCGGCCGCCGGGTCGACTGGTATCTCGAAGAGACCGGGCTCGCGCATCTGCGGAAGTCGTTGCCCAAGCAGCTTTCCGGCGGGCAGAAGCAACGGGTCGCGATCGCGCGGGCGCTGGCGGGCGAGCCCGACGTCCTGCTGCTGGACGAACCTTTCGGCGCGCTGGACGTCCAGACCAAAGAGGACATGCAGGTCCTGATCCGCCGGATCTGGACCGACACCGGCACCACGGTGCTGATGGTGACCCACGACGTCGAAGAGGCCGTGTTCCTCGGCCGTCGCGTCGTGGTGCTGGCCTCGGATCCGGGCCGGGTGGCCGCCGACATCGCGGTCGACCTGCCCGAAGACCGCGAGCTCGCGGTCAAACGCGCGCCGGAGTTCGTCGCGTTGCGCGCGTCCATCGAAGATCTGGTCCGGGAACAACACCGCGGACATCTCGGGCGGAGCCGAGAAGAAAGGTGACCATGAGGCACGGGAAGACCCGGCCGGAACGCACCGCGCGTTCCGGGTTGCTCGGCAGACTCGGCATCCGGGGCAAGCTCAACCTGCTCCTGATGCTGCCGCTGACCGCCGTGGTCCTGGTGTCGGTGCCTTACGTCGCCGGTGAAGTCGACGACGCGCGGTCCGCCCGCACCACCGCCGACGTCGCGTCGCAGGCCCGCGCGCTCGGCACGCTCGCCTGGGAACTGCAACGGGAGCGCCTGCTCACCGCGCACTACATCGCGTCGTCGTCGGCGAGCAGTTCGGCGATGCTGAAGCAGCAGGGCGTCGTCGCGGACACGGTGAACCAGGTACGCGCGCAACTGCCCGAGGACGCGCCCGAGGAACTCGCGGCCGCCCTGGTGCGGATCGGGTCGCTGAGCGAGATCCGGGAAAACGCGCTGCGGCGCGGCGCTTCGCTCGACAGCGTGGCGCGGACGTATCACGCGGTGATCGACTCGATCATCAACTCGCTCCGCCTGGTCCCGCAGCAGACCAGTGACGCGGAGGGCACCCGGCAGCTGACCGCGCTCGACGCGCTGCTGCGCGCGAACGAGGAGAACTCGTTGCGCGGCATGGCTTTGATCATCGTGCTGGTCACCCCCGACTCCGGGCAGCCGGTGCTGGACGACGCGAAACAGCAGTCGTCGCTGTTCCTCGAACGGTTCGTGCAGCAGGCCGACGTCACCCAGGCCACGCAGGTCGTCGCGGTCGAACAGGGCGAGACGGGCCGCCGGGTCGACTCGCTGGAAGGCAAGATCGCGGAAACCCGCGGCCCGCAGGCGGTGCAGAACCTGCTGCCCGACATCCTCGGCGCCGTCGACGCGCAGTCGAATCAGCGACGGCTCGCGCAGGACGCGGTCACCACCGGCATCACCGACACCGCGACCGCGCGTGCGGACGCCGCGCAGAACCTGGCGTGGACCATCGGTCTCGGCGCCGGCGTGCTGTTCCTGCTGGTCGGCGGTCTCGCGATCGCGGTCAGCCGGTCGATCGCGGATCCGCTGCGGAAGCTGACCACGGCGGCGACGTCGGTCGCGGACCTCGCGAGCACCGAACTGGTCCGCGTCACCGACACCGAACAGGCCGAAGAACTCGCGCCGCGGCTGGCCACCATCGACGTGTCCTCCCAGGACGAACTCGGCAAGCTGGCCGAGGCGTTCAACCGGGTGCAGGCCACCGCGGCCGAACTGGTGGAACGGCAGGCCGTCACGCGGCGCAACGTCGGCCTCATGTTCGCCAACGTCGCGAAGCGGACGCAGAACCTGGTGGGCAGGCAGCTGGCGCTGGTCGACGAACTGGAGCGCAACGAACAGGACGTCGCGCTGCTGGCGAGCCTCTACCGGCTCGACCACCTCTCCACCCGTCTGCGCCGGAACGCGGACAACCTCCTCGTCGTCTCGGGAAACCGCGACGAGGCGAGGATTTCCGGGCCGATCGAGCTGTCGACGGCGCTGCGTTCGGCGCTCGCGGAGATCGAGGACTACCAGCGGGTCCGGCTCGGTTCGATGGGCGACGTCCTGCTGTCCTCGCCGTTCGGTTCGGATCTGGTGCTGATCTTCGCCGAGCTGCTGGAGAACGCGACGTCGTTCTCCCCGCCGGAGTCCTTTGTGGACGTCGGCACGAAGATCCTGCCCGACGGCTCCTGCCTGATCGTCATCGTGGACCAGGGCATCGGCATGACCGCCGAAAAGCTCGCCGAGGAGAACCGGCGGCTGGTCGAACGCGAACGGCTCGAACTCGCGCCCACCAGTGTGCTCGGGCTGTTCGTGGTCGGACGGCTCGCGCGGCGGCACGGGCTCAAGGTCGAACTGATCGAGACCGAACCGGGCGCGGGCATCACCGCACGGATCATCGTCCCGTCGGATCTGCTGACCTACCGGGCGCCCTTGCCGAAGTCCGTCCCGGCGCCGCCGGCGTGGCCGACGGTGGAACCGGGCGACGAACCCGATCCGCAACCGCCTCGGTCGCAGCCGCGGCCGCAGCCGAAGAAGCGGGACGAGCCGCCGACGCTGGCGATCGCCGGGATGATCCCGCGCGACGGTCTGCCTCCCCGGGATTTCCGCTGGTTCCGCAAGACCGACGGGGAGATCCCGGAGCCGATGTCGGAACCCACACCGCCGCCCGCGCCCTCGCTCACGCCGGTGCCCGCGTACGAAGCCCCCAAGCCGGCGCTGACCGCCGATTCCGGGGAGACCCGCGGCGGATTGCGGCGGCGGGTCAAGGGCGCGCAGCTCCCGGGTGCCCCCGACGCGCCGTCGCGACAGAAGTCCCGGCATGATCCAGAAGCGGCCAAAGCGGCCTTCGACGGGTTCGAGGCCGGACTCGCGAAGGCCACCGCGCCGGCCGAGGAACCTGTACCACCACAAGCACCTCCGCCCCCGGTGAGCCCGCCGGCGGGCACCCCGATGCCCATGCCGACCCCGACACCGGTGCCCGCCGCCTCGCGCGGCGGTCTCACCCGGCGGGTCCCCGGCGCCCAGCTGGCGCCGGGGCTGGCGAAAGGACCGGCCGCGCGACACCAGACCGCGCGGGCGGCCCTGAACACCACCAAGCCCAAGGGCATGCGTGACCCCGAGGCCGAGCGTGCCGCGTTCGACGCCTTCAGTGACGGGTTGGAGAAAGCCGTCAACCCGGAGATGCAACAGAGAGAGAAGAGCAAGAGATGACGACCGGAGTCAGCGTCGAAGCCCGGAACTTCAACTGGTTGGTGACGCGCTTCGCACAGAACACGGCGAGCGCGATGGGCGCGATCGCCGTCTCGGCCGACGGCCTGCTGATCGCGATGTCGTCCGAGCTGGAACGCGCCAACGCCGACCGGCTGGCCGCGATCTGCTCGGCGATGCTCGGACTGGCGCACGGCGTCTCCGAGAGCCACCCGCTCGGGTCCCCCGACAAGATCATCATCGAACTGGAGCAGGGTTACCTGCTGGTCTGCACGATCAGCATCGGCTGCTCCCTCGGCGTGCTCGCCACCAAGCAGGCCAGCCTCGGCACGATCGCCTACGAGATGGCGATGTTCGCCAACCGGGCCACCGAGGTGCTCACCCCCGCGCTGATCGAGGAACTCAAGAAGAGCGTCGGCAGCTAACTGACGAGGGGAAAAGGGAATGAGCGACGATCAGGTACCTCAGCCGAGAGGCGCCGAACAGGGCATCTCACCGCTGCGCCCGTATCTGCTCACCGCCGGCCGCGCGCAGCCGGTGGACGGCACGCTCGAAATCGAGGCACAGGTGCTCACGAGCAGGCTCGGCGCCGCGTCACAGGCGAGGCTGACCTTCGAACGACGGGAGATCGTTTCCCTTTGCCGGGAAACGAAATCCGTCGCCGAAGTGGCGGCGATGCTCGGCCTGCACATCGGCGTGGCCCGGGTGCTCGTGGCGGATCTCGCCGCGCTCGGTTACGTCGTGCTGCGTCGCCCGGCCGGAGCCTTCACCCAGGACCTCGGCATGATCGAAAGGGTCATTCGTGGACTCGAAGCAATTCGCTGAACCGGCGTCGGCCAAGCCGCCGACACCGGTCAAGATCGTCATCGCCGGCGGGTTCGGGGTCGGCAAGACGACCACCGTCGGCGCGATTTCGGAGATCAAACCGCTCACCACCGAGGCCGCCATGACCTCGGCGGGCGCGGCCGTGGACGGTACGGGCGGGGAGGTGCCGTCGAAGACCACCACCACGGTGGCGCTGGACTTCGGCTGCATCACCATCGACGAAGAGGTGAAGCTGTACCTCTTCGGCACCCCGGGGCAGGACCGGTTCGGGTTCATGTGGCACGACCTCGTGCTGGGAGCGCTGGGAGCGCTCGTCATCGTCGACACCCGGCGGCTCGACGACTGCTACCCGGCGGTCGACTACTTCGAGAAGGCCGGGCTGCCGTTCGTGGTCGGGGTGAACGTCTTCGACGGCTCCCTCAAGCACGACCTCGAAGACGTGCGCTGGGCGCTCGCGGTGAGCGAGGACGTCCCGCTGATCACGTTCGACGCGCGGCAGCGGCTCTCGGTGCGGGACGCGCTGCTCGCGGTGCTGCACAACACCTTCCGGCGGGCCTCCGCCGCTTCCTGACGCGGTCTTGTCGAGGGTAAGGCAACCTCGCGTGTTCGTGGACGGTGTCGGTGACTCCGCGCGACGCCGGGCCCGCGATGCCGACTGTGTGGATTTCGGTGCGCCGGATGAGCGGAAATCCACACAGTCCCGTCGTGACCGGACCGGTCACGACGATCGGACAGGGAGGGTGTGTGGAAATAGGGACGTTCAACGTCCCTATTTCCACACACTTCTCACCCTGAGTGACACCACCCGCCTCGCTGGCCGACACCTTTGCCCTCCCCCTCGACAAGTGTCATGAAAGGGTCGTTCCTGACGTTTTTCGTCAGGAACGACCCTTTCATGACATCCGGCGGAGGTCAGACCGGCCGTGTGATCGCGGCGAGCATCAGGGCCCGGAGTTCGGCGGCGACGTCGGCGACCGGCAGCGGCGGGGTGTGCGCCTGCCACTCGCGCAGCAGCCCGGTCGCCGCGCCGACGAGCGCGATCGCCGTCAGGTGATAGTCGCGGTCCGGCGCCACGTCGTGCGCGGCGGCGTGCCGGGCCTCGGCTTCGATGAACGCGGCCCACCGGTCGACCCATTCCTGGTGCTGCGCCTCCAAAGCGGCGCTGACGCCGACCGCCTCGACGTAATTCAGCCGCGGCATCCGCGGATCCGAGGTCACCGTGCCGACGAAGACGTCCAGCAGCGTCCCGATCCGGGTGACCGCGTCGGCGTCCCCCAGCCGTTCCAGCGTGCCTGTGACGTGCTCCAGCGCGAGGGCGTTGATGCGCTCGTGCAGGGTCAGCAGCACCTTCTCCTTGCTCTCGAACTCCTCGTAGAAGTTCCGCGTGGAGACGCCCGCGCGGGTGCACAACTCGGTGATCTTCGCCTGCCGGTAGCCCGTCGAGGTGAACAGGTCCAGGGCCGCCAGGAGCAGGCGTTCACGCCGTTCGGCGCGCCGCTGCTCCGGGGCGACCCCGCCGTACGTGCGGGCCACTCGACCTCCCCCGATTCGGTAACAGGGATTGCCAGATGCTACCAACAGCGCCTACATTGCGAAAATCTCGATTACCAAACTGGAGGCAACGGTGCTTCGGACAGTTCTGGTCTCAGCCCTCGCAGCCACCCTGATCGGCGCGCCCGCCGCGCAAGCCGCGCCGAGCGCGCCCGGCGATCTGGTCGACTACAAACCGGTCGCCGCCACCGCTCCGGCGAAGGCGTGGAAACTCACCTACCGCTCCACTTCCGCCACCGGGAAGCCCAACACGGTGTCGGGCATGCTGCTGGTCCCGCCCACGCCGTGGACGAAGGGGCCGCGTCCGCTGGTCAGCTACGCCGTCGGCACCCATGGCCTCGGCGACCGCTGCGCGCCCTCGGCCCGGCTGACGAACGGATCCGAGAACGAAGTCCTCCTGATGAGCCAAGCGCTTTCGCGCGGCTGGGCGGTCGTCGTGACCGACTACGAGGGCCTCGGCACCCCAGGCACGCACACCTACGCCGTCGGCCAGTCGGAAGGCCGGGCCGTCCTCGACGCCGCCCGCGCCGCCTCCCGGGTTCCCGAGGCCGGGCTGTCGAAGTCCGGTCCGGTCGGCGTTTTCGGCTACTCCCAAGGAGGTCAGGCCGCGGCGTTCGCCGGCGAACTGCAGCCTTCTTATGCTCCGGACGTCAACCTGGTCGGCGTCGCGGAAGGCGGGGTCCCGGCGGATCTGAACGCGGTCCTGAAGTTCAACGACGGCGGACCGGCGTTCGGCTTGGTGCTCGGCGCCGCCGTCGGCTACGCGACCGCGTACCCGGAACTGCCGTTCAACGACGTGCTCAACGCCAAAGGCGAGAAGGCCGTCGCGAAGGTCAAGGAAGCGTGCACAGTCGAACTCGGCGCGGCGGCGCCTTTCGCGCGGCTCAACGACTTCACGACCGTGCCGAACGTTTCGTCCGACCCGCGCTGGCAGGCCCGGCTCGGCGAGAACCTGGCGGGCAAGACCAAACCGGGCGCGCCGGTCTACCTGTACCACGCCTCGCTGGACGAGCTGATCCCGCTTTCGGTCGGCAAGGGCCTGCGCGACCGCTACCGCGCCCTCGGCGCCGACGTCACCTGGCAGGAGTTCCCGCTGCTGGAACACATCGGCGGCGTCTCCGCGGGCGGCCCGGTCGCGATGACCTGGCTGGGCACCAAGTTCTAGCGACCGGGGCACGCCACCCGCGATGACGCGAAGGCGACTTTCGCGACCTTGAAGGTTGCGAAAGTCGCTTTCCGCCACATCGCGAGAGGTCGGCACACGTGACCAGAGGGACGACACGCGTGATCAGATGGACGACACATGTGCTTGGAGGGACGACACGACCGAGGCCCGATCCGCCTGCGCGGCGTCCATCGGATCACGTGTGTCGTCCATCTGCCGCCCGAAAGCCGACGAAATCAATCGGCGCGAGGGCCGTCGAACACCCGGAGCGCGGTCACGGCATCGGGCGCGAGCGAGGTCGTGAGCGCACCACCGGCAGCCAGTGACGTGCGCGACCACCACTCACCGGAGGCTTCAGGAACCGAAGGGCCACCCACCACCAGATCGGTCGCCAGCACCCGCCGCCCGGCCAGATGCGCGAGGCTGGAGTCCAAAGTGGAGTCCCCGATCTCCAGCGTCTGCCGGAGCACGGGGACTTCGCCGCGCGTCACGTGCTGCGTGGTCACCAAGGATCCCGGTCGCTCACCCGCCCGGCCGAGCACGAGCACCTCCCGCGTGTGCAAGAACGCGCCCTCCGCCAAAGCCGCCCGGAGCACGGCGGAGTGCCGGGCCCTGGCGGTCACGACGGTCGGCTCCGGCAGGTACTCCAGCGAGCCGCCCGCGTCCACGGCGATGTCCACAAAGGACGAACTGCCCTCGCCGCGCAACCCGGGGAGCGCGATGGTCGCCGCCACCCCGGAAAGCCGCAGCGAGGCACCGGGACCGACGCGGATGGTCAGTTCCAGCTCGTCACCGCCCAACGGTGACGTCGCCGAGTTGACCAGGTGCACCACCGCCGTCGCACCGGTGCCCCGTTTGGGGAGCAGCGTGAGCGGCGCCATCGAGCGCAGCTCACGCAGAACGGTCCGGCCGCCCTCGAAGCGGGCGGTCAGCCGCGCGTGCGCCTTCACCCCGCGGTGACCGGGAGCAGTGAGCGGACCCAGTCCGCGACCGCCGGAGCGTTCGGAGTGTCCACAAGAGACTGCGTGATCACCGGGAGCTCGCCGCGCATCCGATGCGCGTCCGAGGTCATCACGTCCATGTCGGCGCCGACCAGATGCGCGATGTCGATCTTGTTGATCACCAGCAGATCCGCCGTCGTCACGCCCGGCCCGCCCTTGCGCGGCACCTTGTCGCCGCCGGCGACGTCGACCACGAACACCTGGCTGTCGGCCAGCCCCCGGCTGAACACCGCGGTGAGGTTGTCCCCGCCGCTTTCGATGATCACCAGGTCCAGCCCGGGGAAGCGTTCCTCCAGCCGTTCGACGGCGTCGAGGTTCGCGGTGATGTCGTCGCGGATCGCGGTATGCGGGCAGGCGCCGGTCTGCACGGCCTCGATCCGTTCCGGGTCGAGTACCCCGGCCTTGCGCAGGAAGTCCGCGTCCTCGGTGGTGTAGATGTCGTTGGTGACGACGGCGAGGTTCACCTCGTCGCCGAGCGCCCGGCACAGCGCCGCGGTGAGCGCGGTCTTCCCGCTGCCCACCGGACCGCCGATGCCGATCCGGTACGCGCGGCCCGAGGTCGGCGCCTGGTCGAAATGATCGGGTTCCGCGGCGGTCGGGTCGAAGTTGACGGGGTGGACGTGACCGTGGCCGTGGCCATGCTCAGCTGGCAAAGAGACGCACCTCTTCCTTGTGGTGCCGGGCGTGTGCCTCGGCGAACAGATCGAGCGCCGGAGACCCCGGCGCCGGGAGTTCCGCCGGGTCGTCCCCCGCGACCTCGGCCGCGCGCAGGGAAACCTCCCGGACTTCTTTCGCGAGCCTGGCCACGACGGCGTTGACGGCGAACGGGTCGAGACCGAGCAGCCGCACCGCCGCGCTCGCCGGACCGCTGATCGCCAGGTACGCGACCGCCATCGCCGCGTCGAAGGGCTTTCCGGTCAGCGCGCCGACCACCACGGGGTGATGCGGTCGCGGGGTTTCCTGCAGCAGCTGAGAAAGCACGGGCGACGGCCACGCCGCCTTGCCCGCCCTCGCCGTCCCCCGCCCTTGTGCACGGGACGCCTCCCGCTGCGCGAGCGACGGCGTCCTGGCGTCGAGTTCCAGGTCGAGCCGCCGCCAGTGTCCACTTCGGACTCCTCGGGCGGCCGCGTGCGCCGACGCCGCGGCGAACACCGCCGCCAGCGCGCCCGCCGTGCGCAGGCGCCCGGAAAGGAATCCCGGCAGGTCACGTTCGTGCGTGATCAGCTTCCGGGTGACGGCCTCTTCGAGTCCGCCGGAATGGACGTGACCGCCGCCGGGGAACCGGGAGTCGGCGAGGATGAGCGCGGCGAGGTCCATCAGAAAAGGAAGTACCTTTGCGCCATCGGCAGTTCCGTGACCGGTTTCGGTTCGATCAGCTCGCCGTCGACGTGCACGGCGAAGCTGTCCGGCTCCACCCGGATGTCCGGGGTGGCGTCGTTGAGCACCATGTCCGCCTTGCCGCGGGAGCGGGTGTTCGCGATCGGCACGAGTTCGCGCGCGATGCCGAACCGTTCCGGCAAACCGCTTTCCATCGCCTCCGGCGCGACGAAATGGAAGCTGCTCGCGGCCGCGACCCCCGGGTCGGCGCCGAACATCGGCCGCGCCAGCACCGGTTGCGGCGTCGGGATGGACGCGTTCGCGTCGCCCATCGCCGCCCATGCCGGGAAACCGCCCTTGAGCACGACATGCGGCCGGACACCGAAGAACTTCGGTTCCCACAGCACGAGATCCGCGAGTTTCCCGACCTCCACCGAGCCGATCTCGCGGTCCATTCCGTGCGCGATCGCGGGGTTGATGGTGTATTTGGCGACATAGCGACGTGCCCGCAGGTTGTCGGCGGCTCCGTCGCCCGGCAGCGCGCCGCGCCGTCGTTTCATCACGTGCGCGGTCTGCCAGGTCCGGATGATCACCTCGCCGATCCGGCCCATCGCCTGCGAATCCGAGCTCATCATGGAGATCGCGCCGAGATCGTGCAGGACGTCTTCGGCGGCGATGGTCGTCGGCCGGATCCGGCTTTCGGCGAACGCCAGATCCTCGGGCACGGACGGGTTCAGGTGGTGGCAGACGACGAGCATGTCGAGATGCTCGTCGAGGGTGTTCGCGGTGTGCGGGCGCGTCGGGTTCGTCGACGACGGCAGGATGTTGGGCAGCCCGGCGACCTGGATGATGTCCGGCGCGTGCCCGCCTCCGGCGCCTTCGGTGTGGTACGCGTTGATCGAACGGCCCCCGATGGCGTCCACAGTGGACTCCAGGAACCCGGCCTCGTTCAGCGTGTCGGTGTGGATCGCCACCTGGACCCCCGATTCGTCGGCCACGGTGAGGCAGGCGTCGATCGCGGCCGGGGTGCTGCCCCAGTCCTCGTGCAGTTTGAACCCGCCCGCGCCGGCGGCGAGCTGTTCGCGCAGCGCCTCGTGCCGGACGGTGTTCCCCTTGCCCAGCAACAGGACGTTGACCGGCTGACCGTCCATCGCCCGCAGCATCCGGCCGAGGTTCCACGCGCCGGGCGTGACGGTGGTGGCCTTGCTGCCCTCGACGGGCCCGGTCCCGCCGCCGACCAGCGTCGTCAATCCGGCCGCCAAGGCGGTGTCGGTCAGCTGCGGGCAGATGAAGTGGACGTGGCAGTCGATACCGCCCGCGGTCAGGATCTTCCCGTTGCCGGACAACACCTCCGTGGACGGGCCGACGACCAGCGCCGGGTCCACGCCGTCCATCGTGTCCGGGTTCCCCGCCTTGCCGATGCCGACGATCCGGCCGTCGCGGACCCCGACGTCGGCCTTGACGATCCCCCAGTGGTCCAGGATCACCACGCCGGTGATGATCAGGTCGGGCGCGCCTTCGGCCCGGGTCGCCATGCCCTGGCCCATGGATTCGCGGATCACCTTGCCGCCGCCGAACAGCACCTCGTCGCCGCTGCCGGACGGCCCCATGCTGCGGTCTTCGGTGACTTCGATGAGGAGGTCCGTGTCCGCGAGACGGATTCTGTCGCCTGTCGTCGGACCGAAGAGTTCGGCGTAGCGCTCGCGATCGATCGACGGCATCAGGACTCCTTGCGCAATCCGGGCACCGCGCGGTTCCCGGCCAGCGGGACGAGGTCGACTTCGCGTTCGACGCCCGGTTCGAAACGCACCGAAGTTCCCGCGGGAACGTCGAGCCGATGTCCTCGCGCGGCCTCGCGGTCGAATTCGAGTCCGGGATTGACGGCCGCGAAATGGTAGTGCGAGCCGACCTGGACGGGCCGGTCGCCGAGGTTCCGCACGAGCAGCCGGACGCGCGGCCTGCCGGGGTTCAATTCGACCGGTCCGTCGCCGGTGATGATCTCTCCTGGTCGCACTCGCGGGCCCTTTCTAGACGATCGGGTCGTGCACGGTGACGAGCTTCGTGCCGTCGGGGAAAGTAGCCTCGACCTGCACGGAGTCGACCATTTCCGGGACTCCGTCCAGCACCTGCGCCCGCGCCAGGACCGACCGCCCGCTCGCGACGAGTTCGCTCACCGTCCGGCCGTCGCGGGCGCCTTCGAGGACGTGGTCGGTGATCAACGCGACCGCCTCGGGGTAGTTCAGCAGGACCCCGCGTTCCAGGCGTTTGCGAGCTACGTCCGCGGCGACGTGGATGAGCAGTTTGTCCCGCTCCTGGGGGCTCAGGTGCATGAGAAAGGTGTATCACCGGAAACCGCCCGGCGCCGGTTCTCGCAACACAGGATTTACCTCGGCGACCGGTACACGCAAAGTGAACGTCACCGTAACTCTTCGCGTACGAAGGCCGTTTTCACTGAATCGTTCTCGTAATCGTGACCGAAAGCACCACATCTTTCGATTGCCCCTGGCCCCGACGTGGAGCAAAGTTTGTCCATCCGTGCGATGAGGCGCGCCTTCGCCGCGTATGTCCCGTCCACGCATGAACACAAAGCCGGGGAATGCGCATCGAAAGGTTTCACCACAGTGAGTACCTCCACGATCAGCACGAATCAGCCGTCCGACCAGGTCGACGACGGTTTCCGACCGGGTCTCGAAGGCGTGGTCGCCTTCAAGACCGAAATCGCCGAGCCCGACCGTGACGGTGGCGCGCTGCGCTATCGCGGTGTCGACATCGAGGATCTCGCCGGCAAGGTGACCTTCGGTGACGTCTGGGGTCTTCTCGTCGACAGCCGGTTCGGGCACGGGCTACCGCCCGCCGAGCCGTTCCCGCTTCCGGTGCACACCGGTGACGTCCGGGTGGACGTCCAGGCCGCGCTGGCCATGCTCGCCCCCATCTGGGGTTACCGGCCGCTGCTCGACATCAGCGACGAGGAGGCCCGCGACCAGCTGGCCCGCGCTTCGGTGATGGCGCTTTCGTACGTCGCCCAGTCCGCGCGCGGCATCGGGCAGCCCGCCGTCCCCCAGACCCGGGTCGACGAGGCGCGCTCGATCACCGAACGGTTCATGGTCCGCTGGCGCGGCGAGCCCGACCCCGCCCACGTCAAGGCCATCGACGCCTACTGGGTTTCGGCCGCCGAGCACGGTCTCAACGCCTCGACCTTCACCGCCCGGGTCATCGCCTCGACCGGCGCCGACGTCGCCGCGGCGCTGTCCGGCGCGATCGGCGCCATGTCCGGCCCGCTGCACGGCGGCGCGCCGGCGCGGGTGCTGCCGATGATCGAAGAGGTCGAGAAGACCGGTGACGCGGTCGGCCTGGTCAAGGGCATCCTGGACCGCAAGGAACGGATGATGGGCTTCGGGCACCGCGTGTACCGCGCGGAGGACCCGCGGGCGCGCGTGCTGCGCCGCACCTGCCAGGAGCTCGGCGCGTCGCGCTACGAGGCGGCCGCGGAGCTGGAGCAGGTGGCGCTGAAGGAGCTGCGCGAGCGGCGACCGGACCACCCGATCGAGACCAACGTCGAGTTCTGGGCGGCCGTGATCCTGGACTTCGCCCAGGTTCCGCCGCACATGATGCCCGCGATGTTCAGCTCGGCGCGCACCGCCGGCTGGGCCGCGCACATCCTGGAGCAGAAGAAGACCGGGCGCCTCGTGCGGCCGTCGGCCAAGTACGTCGGACCGGAGCCGCGCAAGCCGGAGGACGTCGAAGGCTGGGACCTGGTCGCGAAGCAGGCTTAGCCGACGCATGTCATGAAAGGGTCGTTCAAGACATATTTTGTCTTGAACGACCCTTTCATGACATCTGCGGGACCGAGGAATCGTGTCGCGCGGTCGCCGAGAGCATGGCCGTCAGCTGGTCGACCAGCCAGCCGTCGAGTTCCTCGCGCGGCACGGCGCGCTCCTGCAGCCAGCTCAGCAGCGCGCCTTCGACCACGGCGGTCCAGCACCGCAACGTCAGCAGCAGCATCGGCGAGGGCTCTGACACCGCCAGCGCGCCGAGGATGAGCTCGACGGCGCGGTTGCGGACCTCGTCGATCGCCGCGTCCGTCTCCGACGTCGCGATCACCGAACCGCTGCGCAGCAGCGCGACGTATCCCGCGCGATAGTGGTCGGCGACGTCGATCAGCCCGCGGACAGCGGCCCGCAGCCGAGTTTCGGGCGGGCCCTCCTCCAGTCCGGCCAGACCGTCGATGAGCCCCTCGGTGACCGTCTTCAGCGCCTCGACCTGCAGTTCCCGCAGGCTCGAGAAGTACCGGTAGAACAGCGGCCGCGAGACCTCGGCGCGGGCGATGATGTCGTCCACCGTCACGAGTTCGGGCGCGCGAGAGCCGAACAGGTCCAGCGCGGCGCGGATCAGGTCCTCCCGGCGCGCCTGAGGCGACATCCGGCGAGGGCGTCTGGCGGAGGTCACGGGGTGACGTCCAGTTTCGCCGCGGCCCGCAGCAGTCCGGGGGTGAGCCGGGAAAGCACCAGCGCGGCCTTGGCCTCCGGGGTCGACGGCTGGATCGCTTTGTCCTTCTCGACCGCGCGCAGGATGTCGCGGGCGACCTTCTCCGGGCCGAAGCCGCGTTTCGCGTACAGCTTGCTGCTCGATTTCTGGCGCCGCTTCTGCTCGACGTCGTCGACGCCGACGAACCGGGTGGTGCTGGTGATGTTGGTGTTCACGATGCCGGGGCAGATCGCGGTCACGCCGATGTTCTCGGCGGCGAGCTCCGCCCGCAGGCACACGCTCAGGGTGAGCACGGCGGATTTCGTGGTGGCGTAAGCGGAAAGGATCTTCGACGGCAGGTAGGCGGCGGCCGAGGCGACGTTGACGATCTGGCCGCCCTGTGCCCGCTCGCGCATCTGCTCGGCGAAGACGCGGCAACCGTGGATGACGCCCCACAGGTTCACGTCGATGAGGCGTTCCCAGTCCTTGACCGTCGTGTCGAGGAACGGGCCGGACAGGCCGATGCCCGCGTTGTTGACGACGATGTCCGGGACGCCGAACTCTTCCTTGACCTGCTGCGCGAACTTCTCGACGGCTTCGGCGTCGGAGGAGTCCACTGTGTACTCGCCGACGGTGACGCCCTTGTCCCGCAGGAGTTTCGCGGTGTCCGCGGCGGCGGAACCGTTGATGTCGGTGATGACGAGGTCGGCGCCCCGGTCCGCGAACGCGAGCGCCGTCGCGCGGCCGATCCCGCTGCCCGCGCCGGTGATCACGACGAGCTTGTGCGCGAAACCGCCCTCGCGGGCCTGCTTGAGCGCGCGGCTCTCCTCGCCGCCTTCGACATGGTCGATCAGCTCGGCGGTCGCGTCGGCGATCACCTGCGGCTTCTCGCGCACCACCCAGTGCGTGCCGACGATCCGGCGGACACGGAGGTCCGGCGCCCAGCGCTCGATCTCGGTCTGCAGCGGCGTGGTGACGAACTTGTCGCCGGTGGGCGCGAGCACCTGCACCGGGATCTCGGCGTTGCGCGGCTTCGGCCGGGAGAGCCGGGTGAACATGTTGGCGCGATAGAGGTTGAGCCCGAACAGTCCGTCCGAAGTGGACGGTGCGGCGGCCGCCGGGTCCATCCGGCCGATCAGCGCGCCCATCGCCCCGGTGCGCCACAGCAGCTGCGGGATCAGGGGAAGCTGGAAGCCGAGGATGTAGGTCGAGTGCGCCCACTGGACGAGCGCGTTCTTGAGCCGCTTCGGGTTCGGGCGCACCTGCGCGCGGAACCACGCGCCCGCGTGATCGAGGCTCGGCCCGGAGATCGACGTGAACGACGCGAGCCGTCCGCGCAGCCTGTCGCCGGTGACCGAATGCCAGGTCTGGATGGAGCCCCAGTCGTGTGCGAGCAGGTGGACCTTGCCCTCGGGCTGGACCTCGTCGACGACCGCGGCGAGGTCCTCGGACAGCTGGTCCAGTTTGTAGGACCCGCGTCCCGACGGCTTGTCCGAGCGGCCCGCGCCGCGGACGTCGTAGACGACGACCCGGTAGCGGCTTTCCAGGAGGGCGGCGATGCCGTCCCACATGGAGCCGTTGTCCGGGTAACCGTGGACGAGCACCACCGTGGGCGCGTCGTCGACGCCGGTCACCCGGACCGAGAGGCGGACACCGTCGCTGGCCGTCACCCACGTATGAGACATGATGTCATGTTAGACAACTTGTCAATAAGGCCGTTTTTTCAGCATCGCGCGGCCGATGGTCCACACGGTGTCGATCACCAGGACGAAGGTCCAGATGCGGCCGAGGTTCACCAGCCAGTGACCGCTCGAGTTCCAGTACCAGGCGGCTTCGTGCGCTTCGCCGAACAAGGCTTCGATGGGCCAGCTGTAGCCGGCCATCGCCAGCGCCGCCTGAGCGAGGACGTAGACCGCGACATGGATCGCCCAGTTCCGGAGCGGGTTCGCCCGCTTGTTCGCCTCCTCCGTCACCGATTCGGCCCCTTGTGGACTCTCGCCGGTCGTGCGGGTAGCCGGTTTTTCCTTTTGTGACGCCGTTTTTCCTGGTTCCACGGGAAACTCCGCAACTCCGACACGCCGGACGGCGCCACGAACCACGAACGATCCGAAGATCAAGAGCGCCGCCGCGCCGAAGCAGGCGACGCGCCAGCCGGCGTCCGAACCGTAAAGCCGTCCCGCCAGGAAGGCCCCGGCCGTCGCTCCGAGTAGCGCCGCGCTCTCGTAGATCCCCATGGCCCGGCCGAGGCTCAGCCCGGCCGCCTCGGCGACCACCGCCTGCTCGACCGGGATGGCCGCCGCGAACGCCGCCGCCGACAGGACCCACATGACCGCGAGCACCACCGGGCTCGGCGCGAAGGACAGACCGGCGGCGAAGACCGCGCTCGCCACCATCGCCAGCGAGAGCACCCGCGTCCGGCCGACCTTGCGGACGAAACCGTGCAGGTAGTCCGGCAGCAGGCTGTACACGATGAAGCCGGGGATGAACACCGCGGCGATCTCGCCGAGTTGCAGCTGATGCCCGCGTTGCAGATGCATCAGGAGCAGCAGGGCGACCCCGGCCTCGGCCATCGCGGTCAACGCGACGAGCGCGAGCATCGGGCGCATCCGTTTGCCCAGTTGCAGCAGCCGAGGCGCGCCTTCCTCGCGGACCGGCGCGGACTTCGCGCTCAGCAGGACCACCGCGGCCACCACGCAGGCCACCGCGCCGAGCCAGAACACGCCCCGGTAGTCGATCCAGGCGATCGCGGTCAGCGCGACCACGAACGCGATCCACGTGCCGCCACCCTCGGCCGCGAACAGCTTGCCGAAGGCGCCGTCGTCCCTCGCGAGGCCCTCCCCCACGCGGGCCCGCAACGCGACCCAGAACAGCGCGCCGCCCGCGCCGCCGAGGACAGCGGCTACATAGGCGATCCCGATCCCCGGCGTCACCGCGTAGACCACAAAGGACAGTCCATAGAGGATCGCGCCGATGGCCGCGATCCGGCCCCGGTCGAACCGGTCCGCCAGCGAGCCCGCGATCGGCCGGACCACAAACGACACCAGCGTCTCCAACGCCGTCAGCGCCCCGACCTCGGCGGCCGACGCGCCGAGCTGGCTCCCCACCCACAACGGCAGGAGGAAATCGAGAACCTCCGCCGGTCCCTTGGTCAGCGCGGCGGCGAGCCGGTTCTCCTCTGCCCGCTTCTCATGCGTTACTTCATCCACCCCGGCACCCCCGTTTTCAGATACGACCGTATTCTAAAGAGGCCGGGCGAGCAAGGAGGCCTGGCGGGTGGGTCGGGTTGGTCGTGAGTGGCGATTCGGGTTAGAACACGATTTGCCACTCACGACCACCTGGACCGACCGGGCCGACGGGAGAGGAGGATGCCGCCGTGCCGAAGATCGTGGACCGCGCCGAACGCCGCCGGGAGATCGCCGGCGCCCTCCTGCGCATCGTCGCGCGCGACGGCGTCGAGGCGGTGAGCGTGCGCTCGGTCGCCGCGGAGGCGGGCGTCTCCGGTGGCGCGGTGCAGAAGTACTTCTCCACCAAGGAAGATCTGTTCCGCTTCGCCCTCGACATGACGAGCGAGTTCCTGGAACAGCGCTGGAGCACCCTCGACCAGTCCGGGAACCTGCTGGACCTGCTGCTGCGGCTGCTCGTCGAGGCGATGCCGCTCGACGAGCAGCGTCGTGCCGAGGTGATCGTCATCAACGCCTTCACCGCCCGCGCCGCCGTCCTGCCGCCGTGGGCCGAGTTCATCCGCACCGGCTACGACGAACTCGCGGAGATCACGGCGCGGTACATCGCGAAGGCCCAATCCGCGGGCGATGTCCGCGACGACCTCGCGGCCTCCGACCTGGCCGACGCCGTCCTCGCCCTTTCGGACGGCTTCGCGAACCGGATGCTCACCTCGACCGACCCGGCCGCCCTCCTGCCCTCCCTCGAAACCGCCGTCCGCACCCTGCTCACCCCGTGTCCATCGATCGGTTGACAACCGGGTTCAGTCCAGCGGACGTCCCGGGACACCGGCCCGCCGAAGCACGATCGGCGTATGAAAACAGCGGTGAAAGTGCGGGGCCTGCGCAAGGAGTACCCGGGCCACACGGCGGTCGGGGGAATCGACCTCGACCTCGAACAAGGCGAGGTGTTCGCACTGCTCGGCCCCAACGGCGCGGGCAAGACGACGACGGTCGAGATCCTGGAGGGCCACCGCGAGCGGACGTCCGGCGAGGTCGACGTCCTCGGTGAGGACCCCGGGACCGCGGGCCGGGCTTGGCGGGCACGGCTGGGGATCGTGTTGCAGACGGCCAACGACGCCGCCGAACTCACCGTCGCCGAGACCGTCCGGCACTACGCCCGCTACTACCCGAATCCGCGTGACACCGAAGAGGTGATCGAGAAGGTCGGCCTGACCGAGAAGGCGGGCGCCCGCGTCAAGAGCCTTTCGGGCGGGCAACGGCGGCGCGTGGACGTCGCGCTCGGGATCATCGGGCGGCCCGAGCTGGTGTTCCTCGACGAGCCCACCACCGGGTTCGACCCGGCGGCCCGGCGCCAGTTCTGGGACCTGATCAGGAGTCTCGCCCACGAAGGCACCACGATCCTGCTCACCACGCACTACCTCGACGAGGCCGAGGCGCTGGCGGACCGCGTCGCCGTCATCACGCGCGGCGCGATCGTCGCCGAGGGGACGCCGCAGACGCTGGGCGGCCGGGCGACCGCCGAGGCCACCGTCCGCTGGGCCGACGAGCGCGGCAGCCACCAGGAACGCACCCACTTCCCGGCCAAGCTCATCCGCGAGCTCTCCGCCGACGGCCGCGAGCCGTCCGAGCTGACCGTGCACCGGCCCACCCTCGAAGAGACCTACCTCGGCCTGATCGGAGAGACCCGATGACCACCCTGACCACCACGGGCAAACTCCCCGGCACCCTGTCGATGGGCCTGATCCGGGGCGCCGCCGAACTCCGCCAGTTCTTCCGTATCAGGGAACAGGTGATCTTCACCTTCGCCTTCCCGTCCCTGCTGATGATCCTGCTCGGCTCGATGCTGAACTCCTCGATGCCGGGCATGACGATCACCACCGGCCAGGTGCTGGCCGCGGGCATGATCGGCTCCGGCATCGTCTCGACGTCGTTCACCAGCATCGGCATCGGCCTCGCGTCGGACCGTGAGGCCGGGGCCCTGAAACGCCTGCGCGGCACGCCGATGCCCGCCGCGTCCTACTTCATCGGCAAGATCATCCTGGTCGGTGTTTCGAGCGTCGCCCAGGTGGCACTGATGTCGATCGTCGGCAGTCTGCTGTTCGATCTGGAACTGCCCACCGACCCGATGAAACTGCTGACCGCGCTGTGGGTCTTCCTGCTCGCCATCACCTGCTGCACGCTCCTGGGCGTCGCGCTGGGCTCGGTGACCAAATCGGTCAGCGGAGCGGTGGCGGTCGCCAACCTGCTCTACATCGCGTTGCAGTTCATCTCCGGGGTGTTCGTCACACCGATCACCAACCTGCCGAAGGTTATGGTCACCATCGCCTCTTTCTTCCCGGTGAAATGGATCTGCCAGGGCTTCCGCTCGGTGTTCCTGCCTGCCGAGGCCGCGACACAGGAAATGGCGGGGACATGGGAACTTCCGACGGTGGCACTGGTGCTGGCGGCGTGGTGCGTGGCGGGACTGCTGCTGGCGAAGCTGACGTTCCGCTGGTCGAACGACGGCAGGTGAACGCCTGGGAGCGGCTGTTCTGGCTCTGGGAGGTCCTTTTCGGGATCACCTTCGCCGCCACGACGGCCCTGATCCTCATCGGGGACGACGCCGCCGCCGACAAGACGGTCGCGATCCTGTGCCTGGCCGGTGTCGGGGTCACGTACCTGGTCCGCGGGCGCGGCCTCATCAAAGGCCCGGACCGTGAGGACACCCCGTGGCGGTTCGTCGGGGTCCTGATGCTCCTGCTGGCCGCGGCCATCTTCGCCACCACCACGTCGAGTTTCATCCTGTTCTTCGCCTGCCCCGTGCTCTACATGACGCTGTCGACGAAAACGGCGTCGATCCTCACCACGGTCGCGGTGCTGCTGGGTCCGCTGTCGTCGATCGTCCGCGGCGGCCTCGATCAGCCCGCGCTGCGCATCCTGGTGCCGATGACGGCGATCCTGATCATCTTCAGCCTGCTGGCCGGGCGCTACACCACGCAGATCATCGAACAGAGCAAGGCGCGGGCCGCGCTGATCGAGCAGCTGAAAGCCAGTCAGGCGGAGGTTTCCCGGCTCTCCCGGGAGGCGGGAACGGCCGCCGAACGCGAGCGCATGGCCCGCGAGATCCACGACACGCTCGCACAGGGCTTCACCAGCATCGTCACGCTCACCCAGGCCATCGAGTCCGAAATGGACACCGATCCGAAGGCGGCCCGGCGCCATCTGGAACTGGCGGCGCGGACGGCGCGGGAGAACCTGACCGAGGCGCGGGCGATGGTCGCGGCGCAGGGGCCGTCGGCGCTCGCCTCCGACTCCTTGGAAGACGCCTTGCGGCGACAGGTCGAACGGCTGACCGAGGAGGCCGGGATCGAGGCGTCGATCGAGATCGACGGTCCGCTGCCCGCGCTGCCGATGGCCACCGAGGTCGTCCTGCTGCGCGGGGCGCAGGAGGCGCTGAGCAACATCCGCAAGCATTCCCGCGCCACCCGCGTCACGGTCCGTTTGTCCGTTGTGGACGGACATGCCCGGCTCGGCGTGACCGACGACGGCGCCGGGTTCGATCCCGCCGCGCCCACCGGCGGCTTCGGCCTGGCGGGGATGCGGGCGCGGGCGGATCAGGTGGGTGGCATCGTGACGTGCGAGAGCGAACCCGGTGCGGGGACGACGCTGGAACTGGAGGTGCCCGCGTGATCACGATCATGCTGGTCGACGATCACCCCGTGGTACGGGAAGGCCTGCGCGGCATGCTGGAGGCCGAACCGGATCTGAGCGTCATCGGGGAAGCGGGATCCGGCGACGAAGCCGTGGCGCTGAGCCGGGTCAAGCAGCCGGACGTGATCCTGATGGACCTGCGGATGCCCGGCCTCGACGGCGTCGGCGCCACCCGGAAGATCCTCGCGGACCGGCCGGGCCAGCGGGTCGTCGTGCTCACCACCTACGAGACGGACGCGGACATCCTGCGCGCCGTCGAGGCGGGAGCCTCCGGCTACCTGCTGAAGGACGCTTCGCGCACGGAGCTGGCCGGCGCGATCAGGGCGGCATCACGCGGCGAGACGGTCTTGGCGCCTTCGGTCGCCGGGAAGCTGGTGAACCGGGTGCGCAACCCGACGGCGTCGCCGTTGTCGGCGCGTGAGGTCGAGGTCCTCCGGCTGGTGGCGCAGGGCAGCACGAACGCCGACATCGGCCGGACGCTCCACATCAGCGAAGCGACGGTCAAGACCCACCTGATCCGGGCGTTCGGGAAACTGGACGTTTCGGACCGCACGGCGGCTGTGACCACCGCTATGCGACTGGGCCTGCTCGGGTAGGCACAATGCGTCCCATGCTTGCCACGACCGAATTGGCGCTGCTTCGCCGCCTCGCGCACGAGCAATCCTCGTGCCGCGCCCCGTCCATCGTCGCCGCCGTCGTCCGCGACGGAGAACTCGTCTGGTCCGGAGGACGCGGCCGCGTCGACGGCGCGGAACCGGGCGCCGACACGCAGTACCGGCTCGGATCGATCACCAAGACGCTCGTCGCGACGGCCGTCATGCGCCTGCGCGACGAAGGCAAGCTCAACCTCAACGACCCGCTCGAACGCCATCTGCCGGGCACCGCGTTCGGCTCGGCCACCATCGCGCAGCTGCTCTCGCACACGTCGGGCCTGACCGCGGAATCGCCCGGTTCCTGGTGGGAGCGCACGGTGGGCGCCGACTGGGACGCGCTCGTCGAAAGCCTCAAGGACGGCGCGACGCGGCTCCGGCCGGGCAGCAAGTTCCACTACAGCAACGTCGGCTACGGCGTGCTCGGCGAACTGGTCGCCCGGCACCGCGGGCAGTCGTGGCTCGACGTCGTCCGCGCCGAGATCCTCGGCCCGCTCGGCATGAACCGGACCTCGCCGCATCCGGAAGGCGCGCACGCGAACGGATTCGCCGTGCACCCCTTCGCCGACCTCCTCCTGCCGGAGCCGTCGCCGGACGCGGGCGCGATGGCGCCCGCCGGGCAGCTGTGGTCGACGATCACCGATCTCGCCCGCTGGACGGCGTTCCTCGGCGGCCACACCGGCGGCGTGCTGAGCGAGCAGACCGTCGCGGAGATGCGCGAAATGGTCACCGTGGACGACGGCGACACCTGGTCGACCGGATTCGGCCTCGGCGTCATGCTGGTCCGCACGGGTGGCAGGCGGCTGGCCGGGCACACCGGGTCGATGCCGGGCTTCCTCGCCTGCTCGCTGATCGACGCGAACGCGGGCATCGGCGCGCTGGTGCTGACGAACTCGACGGCGGGCGTCGGCATCACGCAGCTCTGCCTCGACCTGATGAACCTGACCGAACAGCACGAACCGTCGATGCCCAAGGAATGGGTTCCGTCCACTGTGGACCCGAAGCTGCTGGAGCTGACCGGGCTGTGGCACTGGGGCCCGACGCCGTATCACCTGCGGCTGCTCCCGGACGGCCTGTTCTCGCTCGCGCCGTCCGACGGGGCCGGCCGCGCCTCGCGGTTCGCGCCGGTCGGCGAGGACACCTGGGTCGGCCTCGACGCCTACTACGCGGGCGAAACGCTGCGCGTCGGGCGCGGACCGGACGGGAAGCCGAACCACCTCGACCTCGCGACGTTCATCTTCTCGCGGACACCGTTCGACCCGGCCGCGCCGATCCCGGGCGGCGTGGACCCCGACGGCTGGCGCTAACGGAAGCGGAAGGCGGCGGTCGTGAATTCGCGGCCGCCGCCGGCGCACACCAGGACCTCGCCGTAGTGGGCGTCGCCGACGACCCACATCCGGCGCGGGCCGCGCAGCGACTCGGCGAGTTCGTCAGGGCAGTCCTCGATGACGAACTTCGCCGGCGCGCCGCCGAGGACGGCCCAGCCGCGCGGGGTGTCCGCGTCCGGGTCCAGCGTGGCGGCGGCCTGTGTCCACGGTCCGAAAACGACGTCGAGCACGCCTCGACGACGCCGGATCGTGAACCGCAGCGCCGTCCACCACTGGCGGACCCGCGGCGAAGAAGTCTCCCCCGGAAGGTCTCCGTGCACCCAGCGCGGCAGGCCGGGGACGAAGACGAGCACGAGCGTCCCCGCGAAACCGACGATCGCGCCGATGGTGGCCGTGTCGTCCCAGTCGCGGAAGATCCAGTGGATCACCACCACCAGGAAGTACAGGAACAGGAAGCCCCAGCGCGGCCCCCACGAATCGGGCATCAAACAGCGGGGGTGTGCCCGACCGCGGTGCCGACCGCCGCGATGAACTTGCGGGCGATGCGCTTGCCCTCGCCCCAGTCGACGAAACCGAACTTCAGGCTGGTCTGGATCGCCAGCCCGGAGCCCTCCGGTGTCCGCTCCACCTTCACGGTGACAGTCTGCCCGTAGCTGAAGAGACCCATGCTGGTCGAGAAGGTGACATAGCCCGCGGCCGCGTCGTAGTAAGGGTTCTTCCCCTTGACCGCGGTGACCCCGCTCTGGAGGGCCTGCCACAACGCCTCGGGAGGCAGGGGGAATCGTTCGTGCACTGTCGCCATGAGCCGAAAAGCTACCCGCCGGTCGGCGAGAACGGGAGCGAGTCGGCCGATCCCATATACCGGACACGCGGCACCGACTGTCAGCAGGGTCGTCCCGACCTGAGAGACTGGGCACATGACCGACGCACCTGAGTTGACCCTCCCCGCGGACCTGAAGCCCGCCGATGGCCGCTTCGGCTGCGGACCGTCCAAGGTCCGTGACGAACAGCTCGCCAACCTGGCGAAATCCGGTGCCACCTACCTCGGCACCTCGCACCGTCAGAAGCCGGTGAAGTCCCTCGTCGGCCGCGTGCGTGCGGGTCTGTCCGAATTGTTCTCCCTGCCCGAAGGCTACGAAGTGGTCCTCGGCAACGGCGGGACGACCGCATTCTGGGACGCCGCCGCTTTCGGCCTCGTGCGGGAACGCTCGCAGCACTTCACCTACGGCGAGTTCTCCTCGAAGTTCGCCACGGTGACCAAGGGCGCCCCGTTCCTCGCCGACCCGATCGTCGTCAAGGCCGACCCGGGCAGCGCGCCCGAGATCGCCTACGAAGCCGGTGCCGACCTGGTCGGCTGGGCGCACAACGAGACGTCGACCGGTGTCGCGGTGCCGGTCCGGCGCCCTGAAGGCAGCGAAGGCGCGCTCGTCGCCATCGACGCCACCTCCGGCGCGGGCGGCCTGCCGGTCAAGGCCGAGGACTTCGACGTCTACTACTTCGCGCCCCAGAAGTCCTTCGCCTCCGACGGTGGACTCTGGATCGCGCTGGCCTCGCCCGCCGCGGTCGAGCGCATCGGCGAGATCGGCGCGAGCGACCGCTGGATCCCCGAGTTCCTGTCGCTGACCACCGCGCTCGACAACTCCCGCAAGGACCAGACGTACAACACCCCGGCGGTGTCGACGCTGTTCCTGCTGGCCGACCAGATCGAGTGGATGAACTCCAACGGTGGCCTGGAGTGGACGACCGCGCGCACGCGCGACTCGTCGACCCGGCTGTACGAATGGGCCGAGAAGACCTCGTACACGACGCCGTTCGTCAGCGACCCGTCGCTGCGTTCGCAGGTCGTCGGCACCATCGACTTCGCCGACGAGGTGGACGCCGCCGCGGTGGCGAAGGTGCTGCGCGCCAACGGGATCGTCGACACCGAGCCGTACCGGAAGCTCGGCCGCAACCAGCTGCGCGTCGGCCTGTTCCCGGCCATCGACCCGGACGACATCACGAAGCTGACCCAGAGCATCGAGTACGTCGTCGAACGCCTGGGCTGAGCCAGCTAGCGGTCCGTGAAGGCCTCCTTGAGGGACCCAGAGTCCCTCAAGGAGGCCTTCACGGACTTGGGGCACACGGCGGCCAGCACCAGGAGCAGCAGGCCGTACAGGACGAAGGATTCCGTCGCCAGCCACCAGCCGAAGCCCCCGGCGGGGCGCGGGGCGAGCCACATCGGCGCGATCACGAACAGCGCCGCCGTCACGACCGCGAGCGCGAAGGAAACCGCCGTCCGGCGCCACACCAGCAGCACGAGGATCGGCACGCACCAGATCCAGTGGTGCGTCCAGGTCACCGGCGAGACCAGCAGGCCGCCGACCGCGCAGGCGGTCAACGCGAACACCGGTTCCGCGACGCGCACGATCACGAACGCGGTCAGCGCGACCACCACGACGGCGGCCAGCACCCAGACGATCTCTTCCGCCGAGCCGAACCCGAAGCGCGCGAGCATCCCGCGCAGTGACTGGTTGCCGACGTAGCCGCGATCGCCGATGCGGCTGGTGTCGAAGAGGATGTCCGTCCAGAATTTCGCCGACGCGCCGGGCGCGAACGCGAACATCAGCAGTCCGGCGCCGAGGAATCCGGCCACGACCCGCGCGGCCGAGCGGAAGTCCTTGCGGAACAAGAAGAACAGGATGAAGAACGCCGGCGTCAGCTTGATCGCCGCGGCGACGCCGATCAGCAGTCCTTTCGTGCGGGCGCGGCCCGGCAGCAGGGCGTCGGCCACGACCATCAGCATCAGCAGGGTGTTGATCTGGCCGAAGCCGAGGGTCGAGCGGACCGGTTCCATGATCCCGCCGGCGGCCTGCGCCCCGATCGCCGCCAGGACGGCGATGGCGCGGCCGCGGACGTCGGCGCGGTCGGTGAGCGAGCCGTTGAGCGTCGCGACGAAGAGGTACACGACGATCCCGCCCGCGATGATCGACGCGAGCCCGAGCAGCCTCGTCGCGACCGCCGTGGACAGCAACGTGCCGGGTACGAACACCGCCGCCGCGAACGGCGTGTAGGTGAAGGGCAGCCAGCCCCCGTGCGTCTCCACCCACGTGCCGTACAGGTCGCCCGAGCCGAGGAGCAGCCGGGAGCCGCCGACGTAGACCTCGAGATCCTGGCCGTCGAACACCTTCATCGTGAAGAGCACGCCGACCACGACGAGTTCCAGCGCGATCAGCGCCCCCGCGAGTTTCCGCCCCGACAATCCCACCAGCACCCGGCGAGATTACCCACCGCGACCACGCACTTCGTCCTCTGGATGCGGTAGTTGGTAGCGCGAACTACCGCGTCCAGAGGACGAAACGCGAGCTAGGCGAGGGCCTGGGTCGGCGGGAGCCGGGCCGCGCGCATCGCCGGATAGGCGCCGGCGACGGCCCCGACGAGCGCCGAGACGCCGACCCCGCCGAGCAGGGCGCCGACGGGAAGCACCGCCGGCCACCCCTGGCTCAGCGCGTACCCGGACGTCACGAGGACGCCGACCAGCACCCCGGCGATCCCGCCGAGCCCGGACAACAGCACCGACTCGGCCAAGAACTGGCCTCTCACCTGCCGTTTCGTCGCGCCGAGCGCACGGCGGAGGCCGATCTCCCGGCGCCGCTCCAGCACCGAGATCACCATCGTGTTGGCCACCCCGACACCGCCGACCAGCAACGCGACACCGCCGAGCCCGAGGAACAGCGCGCTGTAGGTGTTCTCCGTCAGCTTCTGCGCCGCCAGGGCCTCCGACGGACGACGCACCTCGACCTCGTTCGGCGCCTCCGGGTTCATCGTGTGCGCGAGCACCGAACGGACGTTCTCGACCTGCGCGTCCTTCGCCCGGACGTACACAGTGGACGGGTGTCCCTTGAAGCCGAGGAGCCGCATCGCCGCGTCCCAGCCGACCAGCACCGAACGCTCGATCTCGGGCGCCAGCGGCGTCGGCCCGAGGATCCCGCCCACGGTGAACCACTTCCCGTCGATGAACACCTGCGGCGGATGGGCCTGATCGACGTGGTCGATCCCGAGCCGCGCGGCCGCGACCGACCCCAGGACGACGACCGGGTA
Source organism: Amycolatopsis sp. NPDC089917 (assembly GCF_040684635.1). Classification (NCBI taxonomy): domain Bacteria; kingdom Bacillati; phylum Actinomycetota; class Actinomycetes; order Pseudonocardiales; family Pseudonocardiaceae; genus Amycolatopsis; species Amycolatopsis sp. NPDC089917. The sequence goes on from NZ_JBFBGL010000045.1 coordinate 59,783, forward strand.
GTCGCGGGTCGAGTCCCGGAGGAACCGGCCGTCACGGACGGAACCGCCGATGACGTCGAGCAGATCCGGCGTCGCCGCGAAGACGGACAAGCCGGACGTCTCGTCCTTGTCGATCTTGTCCGTCCGCCGGACGGACGCCTCGGTGCCACCGGTCGCGGACGCCGCCGTCACCGGGGCGATCCGTTTCGCCATCGGCACCGCGCTGTCCGGCAGGGTCGCGTCACCGCCGAACATCGTCTTGCCCGGCCCCGCGGTGAGCAGGTTGGTACCGAGCGCGGCCAGCTGGTCTTGCAGCGCCTTCGCGCCCGACGCCGGGATCGCGAGCACCGCCACCATCGCGGCGATCCCGATCCCGATGCCGAGCGCGGACAGCACCGCGCGCATCGGCCGCGTCCGCATCCCGTGCGCGCCGAGGTTCAGCACGTCACGCGGGCCGAGCCGGGCCGGATCCGGCGTCTTGTCGAGCACCGGTGCGCTCACACCAGCACCCCCGTCCCGGTGTCGAGCCGGATCCGGCCGTCCCGCAGCTCGATCCGCCGCGGGATGCCCGCCGCGATCTCCCGGTCGTGCGTGATGATCACGACCGTCGTCCCCTGCGAACTCAACGTGGCGAGCAGGTTGAGGATCGCCGCGCCGTTGCCCGTGTCGAGGTTCCCGGTCGGCTCGTCGGCCAGCAGGATCGACGGCGAGTTGACGACCGCCCGCGCGATCGCCACCCGCTGCCGTTCCCCGCCGGAGAGCTCGTTCGGGAAATGCCCCGCCCGGTGCGCCAGACCGACCCGGTCCAGCGCCGCCATCGCCCGCTCGTGACGTTTCCGCCGCGGCACCCCCGCGTACAGCAGCCCCGTCGCGACGTTGTCGACCGCGCTCACCCCCTCACTGAGGAAGAACTGCTGGAACACGAAGCCGATCCAGCGTGACCGCAGCGCGGAAAGCTTGCGGTCGGGCAGCTTCGCGACGTCGTGCCCGCGCAGTTCGATGACGCCGTTGGTCGGCCGGTCGAGCGTGCCCATCAGCTGCAGGAGCGTCGACTTGCCCGAACCGGACGGGCCGAGGATCGCGACCATCTCCCTGTCCTCGATGGACAGGGTCACCTCGTGCAGGGCGCGCACGCCGCCGGGATAGGTGCGCGAGGCGTTGCGCACGGCCAGCACCGGGGTCATGACGTCGTCACCACCCGCGTCCCGGCGGTGAGGCCGGCTCCGGTGACCTCGACACGGCCGCCGGAGAACAAGCCGGTCTTCACAGCGACGAGCCGCCGTTTGCCGCCTTCGTCGACCTCGACGGCGTAGCCGCCCTCGGCGAGCGCGAGCAGCGCCCCGACCGGGACCGCCAGCACTCCACTGTGGACTTCCTTGGTGAAGCGCACCGAGACCGGCGTCGAATCGAGCGATCCCGCCGCGGCCGGATCGTCCAGCTTGATCTTGACCTTGATCTTCGGCTTGCCGTCGTCCTGCCCGGCCCCGTCCTTGCCGGTCTCCGCGACCTTGCCGACGTCGGTGATCACACCGTCGGTCGACTTGCCGCCGGTGATGTCGACCCCGACCTTGTCCCCCGCCTTGGCGATGGCCTGCTTGGCGGCGTCGAGCTTGACCTCGACGAGCCGTTCGGTGCCGGTGTACTTCAGCAGTTCGCCGCCGCCGGGGCCGCCGAGTTGCGCGGCGAGCTGCGAGACCCGGATCTCGCCCGGCGCGAGGACGACGTCGCCCTGCCCGAAGGCACCGGTCTGCTCGACCCCCAGCGACTTCTGCCACTTCTTGATCGCGGCGGCGGTGGCCGAGGTGAACTTCTTGTCGGGCGTGCCGAACCCGCCGAAACCGAGCGCCTTCAGGTTCACTTCCAGCTGCTTGACGTCCGGTCCGTCCGTGGCCCCGTCCGCGAGGTCACGGAAGAACGGCAGCGTGCCGTAGAACAACGGGACCGGCTTGGCGTCGACGCCGTAGACCGCCTTTCCGCGCGTGAGCACGGCGCCCGGATCCGGCAGGGAGGTGATGGTGCCCTGTTTCCGGCCGGCGAGGGCGTTTTCCGCGCCGTAGCCGAGCGTTCCGTTCGCCTCTTCCTCCTCCTGCAGGTCGGTCTTCTCCACCTTCGCGGTTTCGACCGGCGGCGGCGCCTGCCCGACCTGCTGGGCCTCGGAGGTGACCCTGGTCAGCACGACCACCGACGTCGTCCCGACCACGACGGCGAGGGCCGCCGCGATGATGAACCAGCGTGCCCGGCGCGAACGCCGGGCACCGCCGGGTCCTTCGTGTTCGCTCATTTCGCCGGAGCCGCCCTCATGGTCATGCCGAGACCGCAGGCCTTCGCCGCTTCTTCGAACTTCTTCGGGTCACCGCCCGCGTCGCCCAGCGCGATGGCGGTACCGCCCTTGCCCCCGGGCTCGGGGTCCGGGAAGTCGATGCCGTGGTCGCGCATGCACTTCGCTTCCTTGCGCATCTTGTCGAGCTCTTCCGGCGTCGGCGGTTTGATCTCGCCGCCGTTCGGCAGCAGCTTGCGGCACGCGTCGCTCGCGGCCTTCATCTTGTTCTCGTCGGGCATGTCGGTCGCGTCGAAGGTGACCGTGTCCTGGCCGTTGGCGCCCTTCTTCGGCTCCGGCATGGTGACCCCGTGCTCGCGCATGCACTTCGAGTAGTTGCGCATCTTGTCCTCATCGGACACGTTGTCGGCCTGCTGCCCGTCGCCGGCCCCGGCGCTCGGCGGCGACGAGATCGAGGCGACCTCGTCGCCGCCGTCCCCGCCGCCGCAGCCGGCCACCAGCGCGAAGACCGCTCCGGCGATCAGTGCCGCCATCGGTCGTTTCCGCATCGCTGCTCCTTCGGTCGTCTTGGCGACCCGATTTCTACGGAGACGGCGATTCCGGCGCGGTAAGCGAAGTCGCTTATGCCGCGCTTACGGTCCCACTCAGCGACACAGAGATCCGATCTATCTGCCGTCTTTCCGGGTGAACCAGCACCCTGACGAGCCTTTCGGAGGCCACGTGAGATTCGGCCTCGGCCCATTGTGCCCGGCCGGCTGATCCAGGCCGTCCACCGGCTCCGGACCGGTACTTTCGCGTGACTGGACGGACGACACGTGTGATCAGACGGACGACACGCGTGGCCAGACGGACGGCACCCACCGCGTGCCGTCCCACCGTCACGCGAAACCGCCCGACCGCAGGTGCCTAAGACACGGTGGCTCCAACCCGAATCGCCACGCCACCCGGCCGGACGACCCGCGCTTATCCCGCGCTTACCCCCTCCGGGGCAGACTGGCCTGGTGAGAGTGCTGGTGGTGGAAGACGAGCGGCTCCTGGCGGACACGATCGCCGAGGGCCTGCGACGGTTCTCCATGGCCGTCGACGTCTGCTACGACGGGGGCCAGGCCCTGGACCGGGTGGGGGTGCACGGCTACGACGTCGTCGTGCTCGACAGGGACCTTCCCGTCGTGCACGGCGACGAGGTCTGCGCGGCGGTGATCGGGACCGGCGGCGAGGCGCGGGTCCTCATGCTGACGGCCGCCGCCGACGTCGACGACCGGGTCTCCGGGCTGGGCCTCGGCGCCGACGACTACCTGACGAAACCGTTCGCGTTCGCCGAACTCGTCGCGCGGGTACAGGCGCTGTCGCGGCGCGCGCGGCCGGCGCTGCCGCCGGTGCTGGAACGCGGCGGCGTCGTCCTTGACCTGCCCCGGCACCAGGCGTCGCGCGACGGCCGGTTCCTTCCCTTGTCCCCCAAGGAATTCGCCGTGCTGGAAGTGCTGATGCGCGCCGAAGGGACCGTGGTCAGCGCGGAAGAACTGCTGGAGAAGGCGTGGGACGAGCACGCCGACCCGTTCACGAACGCCGTCCGGGTGGCGATGATGACGCTGCGCCGCAAACTCGGTGAGCCGCCGCTGATCGAGACCGTGCCCGGGGCCGGTTACCGGTTCGGATCGTGAAACCGCTCCGGATCTCCGTCCGCACCAAGCTGACGGCGCTCTACGGCGGGGCGTTCCTGATCGTCGGGCTCGCGTTGCTGATCGTCAACTACCTGCTGGTGAGTTCGAAACTGCCGGACACGGCCGCCTTCGCCGACACCGCCGCGGGCATCTCGGTCCAGCGTACCCAGGCGTACCCGATGGACTCGGCGACCATCATGCCCGCCGAACGCGCCCAGGCCACGCAGCTGGTCGCGACCTCGATCACCGAATACCGCTCGGACGTCCTTTCGACACTGCTGTGGCAATCGCTGGTGGCGCTGGCGATCGCCGGCGCGCTCGCGGTGCTGCTCGGCTGGCTGATGGCGAGCCGTGTGCTGCGACCGCTGCACGCGATCACTTCCACCGCGCGGAAACTCGAGGTCGAGAACCTCGACCGGCGGATCGATCTCGACGGCCCCGACGACGAACTCAAGGAACTCGCCGACACCTTCGACGGCATGCTCGACCGGCTCGCCGTGTCGTTCGACAGCCAGAAACGCTTCGTCGCCAACGCGTCCCACGAACTGCGGACCCCACTGGCCGTGCAGCGCACGCTGGTCGAGGTGGCGATGGCCGACCCCGACGCAGGTCCGGAGGTCCGGAAACTCGGCGAGCACCTGATCTACACCAACGAACGCAGCGAACGGATGATCGAGGGCCTGCTCGTGCTCGCCCGCAGCGATCGCGGCCTGGCCGCGCGCGGTCCGGTCCGGCTGGACGAGGTCGCGGCGACGGTGATCCGGTCGGCGGCGGCCATGGCCGAGGACGCGGGCGTCACCGTCGAGTCGCGGCTGCGGCCGCGGACCGTGTCCGGCGACCCCGTGCTGCTGGAACGGCTGGTCACGAACCTCGTGCACAACGCCATCACCTACAACCGCAAGGGCGGGTGGGTCCACGTCGACATCGGCGGCGATCCGGCGCTGGTGGTGCGCAACACCGGCCCGCAGGTGCCGCTGGACGCCGTGCCCGCGCTGTTCGAACCGTTCCGGCGGCTGTCGGGCGACCGGACCGGCGACTCGCGCAACGCCGGGCTCGGGCTGTCGATCGTCCGGTCCATCGCCCAGGCGCACGGCGGGGCCGCGGGCGCGGAACCGGGCGGACGCGGCGGACTGGTCGTCCGGATCCGGCTGCCCTAGATTCCCCCGATCGTGACTGTGTGTGTCCAGCGCGTCACGCGGCGAGCCGTGGATTACTCCAGCAGAATGCACTTGCGGTCATGAACAAAATAGTGAGCAGGACACATGACATCGGCGCGCCTCACACGTCAAGGCGACGCGCCGTTTTAACGTGGACACCCACAAAGGTGAAGAATCGGGGAGGCGAGAATGCGAGCGCTACGGGTGGTCGGGCTGCACGAGGACGGTAAGTCCATCGTGTGCGAAGACCCGGCGAGCCGCACGCGCTTCCTGCTCCCCGCGGATGAGAGGCTGCGAGCGGCGGCGAGGGGTGACATCACCCGCCTCGGCCAGATCGAAATCGAGTTGGAGAGCCAAATGCGGCCACGCGAGATCCAGGCACGAATCCGGGCCGGTGAGTCCGTGGAGCAGGTCGCGAGCAGCGCCGGCGTGACCGTGCAGCGCGTCGAGCGGTTCGCGTACCCGGTCCTGCTCGAACGATCCCGCACCGCCGAACTGGCGCAGCGCGCTCATCCGATCCGCGAAGACGGCCCCGACGTGCAGACCCTCGGCGAGGTCGTCGCGCACTCCTTCGGGCAGCGTGGCCACGACTACAGCCAGGCGACCTGGGACTCCTGGCGCGGCGACGACGGCAAGTGGGTCGTCGTGCTGAGCTGGAAGGCGGGCCGCTCGGACAACCGCGCGCACTGGGCGTTCGCTCCCGGCGCGCACGGCGGCACCGTGCAGGCGCTCGACGAGAACGCCGAAGTCCTGCTCAACCCCAACGCCTACCACGCCCCGCGCACGGTCCGGGCGCTGGACCCGGCCAAGGAGCCGGCTGTCCAGCCCACTCTCGATTCGGCTCCGGACGAGCCGGTCGCGAAGGTGATCGACGCGCCGATCGCGGAGCCCGACGAAGACGTCGAGCCACCACTCACGGCTGACGAGCCGGAGGAAGTGGCCGAACCCGCCCCACGGGCGAAGGGGAAGAAGAACCACCCCATCGTTCCATCCTGGGAAGACGTCCTACTGGGCGTCCGATCGCAACGAGGTTGACTTCGCACGTAATGGCCCCTTCCGGTGGAGGGGCCATTACGTGCGTCCGGGGACCAACGCGACCAGCGCTTTCGGCGCCACGAGGCAATACGCGTCGGTGACGATCTGGTTGATCTCGGCCCAGTCGACGTCGACGTCCACCCGGACCCCGATCCAGCCACTGTGCCCGACGTACGGCGGCCGGAAGAACCGCTCCGGCTCGGCTCCCACCAGTTCTTCCTGCGCGCCCGGCGGCGCCGGGCACCAGAACGCGACCTTGTCGTCGTGATGCCGGTCGGCGTACTTGACGAACGACTTCTTGCCGCGCACGAACCACGCCGGCTCGCCGTGGCTGAGGCGCTCGGAGGTCTCCGGCAGCGCGAGGCACAGCCGTCTGAGTGAAACGAGCGGGTCACCGGCCATGGATCTCAGTATCCTCGTGCGAGGGGGAACTCATGCACGATTGGTACATCCGCACCGTCCGGTTGCGATTCGAGGTGTTCACCGGGGTCCCGTACGTCCACGTGTCACCGAGGGAATGGGGGATCGCCCCGGCGGATGTCCGCGGGATCGCGCGCGGCCGCGGCTACCTGGAAATCGCGCCGATGTACCCGGGCTGCTCGAGTTTCCAGTACGCGCCGCAGCACGTCCCGCCGGTTCCCCTTTTCGACGGACCCGACCGGCCGGACAAGAACCGGGAACGCTGGCTGCGCAACCACCTCGACGGCTCGGACCGGGTCTGGATCAGTCTCAGGCACGCGAACCTCTCCGCCCGGCGTGTCGCGGAAGTCGCCGAAACGGAGGGTCTGCGTGTCGCGGCGGACTTCAGCGATCAGAGCGACCGGATCCTCCTGCTCGGCCGCGACCCGGCGCCACCGCGGCTTCCGCTGCCTTCGCCCATCGGAGGCCGGTTCCGCCCCGTGTGGCTGAACGGCATCGCGCCCGTCGCGATCGCCGTCCTGTTCGTCGTCGCGGCGCTGGCCGTCGGAGCATCGGACGAATTCGAGAACCCACTGGCCAATCTGCTGTTCTTGGCCGCTTTCGTCGGAGCCGTCCCGGCCGCCTTCACCACCGGGCTGTTCCCGCGCACCTCCAGGCTCGGCTGGCTCGCGCGGGAATTCGACGGGAAGTCCAGGGTGGATGTCCCGATGCGCGCCTACCAGGTCTCTCCGGATCTGGTCGTGCAGATCGCCGGGTATCACGGTTACGCGCTTCACGCGCTGACCACGACACAGGCGGGCGGCCAGATCCTGAAGTTCGCCAAACGCGTCTGACTAGAAGACGACGACCAGCACGCCGATCCACGCGATCACGATCCCCGCGGCCGCGCCGAACGACGCCCACCGCACGATCGGCACCCGCCGCGCGAGCCACAGCGACGGACTGATCCCGGCGGTCACGACGGCGGACGCGAGCAGCGCGAGCCAGCCGTTGGTCTCCCGCGCGAGGGTGGACGCCAGCGCCAGCATCGCCACGACGACCACGGCCGCGACGAACGCGGAGATGGTCAGCCCGGTCAGCCACGGGGTCGGTTCGCCCTCGGGGTCCGGCGTGCCGAAGAGACGGCGCGCGAGTTCGCTGCGGGGTGCGGGGGCGGGCGGGTCGACGACGACGCCTTCGCCGGAGACGGGATCGACGAACCGCACCGAGGTGCCCATCGTGGCGGCGACCCGCTGGGCGAGCTGGCGGCCGCGCTGGGAGACCACGGAAACGGCTTCGGCGCCGGAGTCGCCGACGACGGACGCGACGCGCGCCCATTCGTGCAGCGCCTGGGCGAGGTCCGAGCCGATCGCGAGTGAGTGCGGGTCGACTTCGCGCGCGCTTTCGCCGCCCGGCCCGGCCAGCACCGCGCGTCCCTCACGGATCCGCAATTCCATGGGTTCTCCTCGTGATCGCTCGGGTGCTCACGATAGCGGTGGACGCGTCTCGTAGAACGCGATCGCGCCCGCCGTCGCGACATTCAGCGAATCGACGCCGTCGGGCATCGGGATCCGCACCGCGACGTCGGCGGCGGCGATGGCCTCATCGGTCAGGCCGGGGCCTTCCGCGCCCAGCATCAACGCGACCTTCTCCGGTGTTTGATCCCGTAACTGGCGCAGGGAAACGGAATCCGCACGAGGAGTGAGGGCCGCGATACGGAAACCGCGTTCCCGCAGCAGTTCCAGGTCGCCGGGCCAGGAGCCGAACGTGGCGAACGGGACGCGCAGCACATGCCCCATCGAAACGCGGACGCTGCGCCGGTACAACGGGTCCGAACAACCGGCGCCGAGCAGGACCCCGTCGACGCCGAGCGCGGCCGCGTTGCGGAACAACGAGCCGAGATTCTCGTGGTCACCGACGCCTTCCAGTACCGCGAGCACGCGTGCGCCGTCGATGACGCTCTCGACGGTCGGCGGCGGGACGGGCCGGTCCGCGACGGCCAGGATCCCGCGATTCAGATGGAATCCGACCACGTCGGCCATCGTCTCGGCCGAGGTCACATAGCCGGGGACGCCGACGCCGTCCAGGTCGCCGCTCAATTCGTGGAATCGCCGCTCCACGCCGAGCAGGGCGCGCACCGGATAGCGGGATTTGAGCAAGCGCTCGACCACGACCGTGCCTTCGGCGATCACAAAGCCACGCCCACCCGGCCTATCGGGTCGCCGATCGGCTGTGGACAGGTTTCGGAAATCGTCGAGGCGCGGGTCGTCCCGGTCGTCGATGGTGATCAGTTCGGCCACCGGGAGAGTGTGTCATCCGCCCACCTGCGCGCCGTTTGCGTCCGAACGTCCGGGACGGAGTGGTACGAATGGCGGTTTTTTGCTGTAAGTTAACCCCTGGTGACAGAGAGCACCAGTTTGGCCGCTAGCCGGGCGACGACGTCGCGTGAAACCGTTGGGCCGCCTGGCAGTCCCGCCTGGATCCCGCGGAGCGTGGCCAATAAGGAGCTCGACGAACATGGGTAAGAATCTTTCGGCGGACCCCTGTGAACCGCAAGATCGTGGACGTTACCGCCGAAAGGTCCAGCGTTGTCTCGACACTTTGGCCCGAATGCTCACCGACGGAAGCTTTTCCTTCCCTCGTAAGAACATCGGACTCGAGGTCGAACTCAATCTCGTGGACGCCGAGCTGCGCCCGTCGATGACGAACACGGCGGTGCTCGAAGCGTTGAACGATCCTTCGTTCACCACCGAACTCGGCCAGCACAACCTGGAGCTCAACGTGCCGCCGCGGCCGCTGGCCGGCGAGTCCGCGCTCCAGCTGGAGGAAGATCTCCGCGCGTACCTGGGCGCCGCCGCGCGCACGGCCGAGGGATCCGGCGCCTCGCTGGCGATGATCGGCATCCTCCCGACGTTGCGGCACGAGCACTTCGACCAGAAGTGGCTCACCAACAACGCCCGGTATTCGCTGCTCAACGACCGGATCTTCGCCGCGCGCGGCGAGCGGACGGTGCTTTCGATGGAGGGCGCTCCGCTGCCCGGCAGACAACCCGAGCGCCTGCGCAGCTACTCCGAATCGATCCTTCCCGAGGCCGCGTGCACCTCGGTCCAGCTCCATCTGCAGGTCGCTCCGGAGGAGTTCGCGGCGCATTGGAACGCGGCGCAGGCGCTGGCCGGGGTCCAGATCGCGGTCGGCGCGAATTCGCCGTTCCTGCTCGGCAAGACGCTCTGGCACGAGACGCGGATTCCGCTGTTCCTGCAGGCCACGGACACCCGGCCGGAGGAGCTGAAGAACCAGGGCGTGCGGCCGCGGGTGTGGTTCGGTGAGCGATGGATCACGTCGATCTTCGACCTGTTCGAGGAGAACGTCCGGTATTTCCCCGGTCTGCTGCCCGAGACCGACCGGGAGGACCCGATCGAGGCGCTCGACTCCGGTCAGGCCCCGAAGCTCACCGAACTGCGGATGCACAACGGCACCGTGTGGCGCTGGAACCGGCCGGTCTACGACGTCGTCGACGGCATGCCGCATCTCCGGGTGGAGAACCGCGTGCTGCCCTCGGGCCCGACCGTGGTCGACATGGTCGCGAACGCGGCCTTCTTCTACGGCGCCCAGCGGGCGCTGGCCGAGGCCGACCGTCCAGTGTGGACACAGATGTCGTTCCAGGCGGCCGAGGAGAACATGTACGCGGGGGCGCGCCGGGGCTTCGACGCGCAGCTGTACTGGCCGGGCATCGGCTGGATCCCGCCGGACGAGCTGGTGCTGCGGGTCCTGCTGCCGCTGGCGCACGAGGGACTGCGCCGATCGGACGTTTCGGACGAAGCGAGAGAGCGCTATCTGGGCGTCATCGAGCAGCGCTGCCTCACCAGGAGGACCGGCGCGGCGTGGCAGCGGGAGTTCGTCCTGCGCGCGGAGGAGCGCGGCGCCGAACGCGAAACCGCGCTGAACCGGATGCTGGGCCGGTATCTGGAGCTCTCGGCCACCGATACGCCGGTGCACACCTGGCCGCTGGAGGCTTAAGGTTTCCCTCCAGGGAGGTGGCTCGTGCCCAAGATCATCGGCCGGTCGCTGGAGGAGCACCGGCGCGAGGTCCGCAGCAGGGTGTTCGACGTCCTGCGCGGGCAACTGTACGAGCGCGGATTCGACGCGATCACGCTCGCGGGGGTCGCGGCCGAAGCCGGTCTCGGCCGGACGGCGATGTACAACCACTTCCCCGACAAGGAAAGCCTGCTGGTCGCCTTCGTCGAGGACGAGGCGACGCGGTACGTCGAACGGCTGACCGCGGCCGTCGCGACCGCCGACACCCCGGTCGAGAAGCTCTCGACGTTCGTCCGGCTGCAACTTCGCGTGCTGGCGGAGTACCACCTGCCGCCGGGGACGGCGCTCGCGTCGGCGCTGGCGCCCGCCGCGTACCGGCGGATCAGCGCGCACGCCGATCCCATCACCGGCCAGCTGCGGGAGATCCTCGCCGAAGGTGTGCCGGACGAGGATCCGGACGTGCTGATCCCGATGATCACCGCCGCGCTGGGCAGCCGTCAGGTCGTCGACGTGCCACCCGAACGGCTGGACGACGCGATCGAAGGAGCGGTCCGTTTCGTGCTCAGAGCGGTCGGCATGACGGAGAAATCGTGAAGATTAGGGTAGCCTAACTCGCAGTTGTGCCTTACGCTCTTTCTGACAGCATGTCAGATCGATGCTTTGGAGGCTGTGTCCATGCCGGTGACCACCGACGTCGAATCCGGGCCGTTCTCCGCGAACCTGCGCGCCTCCACCATGGCCGCCCACGAGCGGGCCAACCACTCCGAGTACATGAACGCGCTGCTCGGCGGCGAGCTCTCGCTCGAGGGCTACACCCGGCTGGCCGTCCAGTACTACTTCATCTACCAGGCCATCGAGCGCGCCGCCGACAAACTGGCGAAAGACCCGGTGGCGGGCAAGTTCGTCTTCGAGGAGCTGCGGCGGCTGCCGAGCCTCGAACGCGACCTCGAACACCTCGTCGGCCCGGACTGGCGCGAGACCGTCCGCCCGCTGCCCTCGACGGAGCGTTACGCCCAGCGCGTGGCCGAGGCGTCGGGCTGGTCCGGCGGGTTCGTCGCCCACCACTACACCCGCTACCTCGGCGACATCGCCGGCGGCCAGGTCATCCGGCGGCTGCTGGAGCGCAAGTACGCCGTGAGCGACGCGGGGTCGCTGTTCTACCACTTCGACCAGCTGGGCAGCGCGCCCAAGTTCCGCGACAACTACCGCGAACAGCTGAACTCGGCGCCGTGGAGCGAGGACGAGCGCGCGCGGCTGATCGAGGAGGCGATCGTGGCCTTCGAGTGCAACATCGCGGTTTTCGACGAGCTGGCGGGCGAGCTGGACTCCTACCGGGCGGCCTGACCCCGGTTCGGCGCACCGCCCGGCAAGTGTCATGAAAGGGTCGTTCAGGACGTTTTTCGTCCTGAACGACCCTTTCATGACATCCCGCTGAC
>NZ_JBFBGL010000046.1:0-67558 GCF_040684635.1 Amycolatopsis sp. NPDC089917
TTTTTTGTGGTCTTGTTTTTTTTTAAATTCCATTTCACACCAACTACCCAACCACCCCGACCGTCGCCGCGGCCGGAGCGCTCTCCACCGGCCGCGCCACCGGCGTCCGCGCCTTGTCCGGCATCGCCAGGCTCCAGACCGCCACCACGGCCAGGTTCAGCCCCATCGACACCAGCCCCGCGTTGAACCCGCCGAACGTCGCGCCGGTGACGTACAGGACGATCGCGGCGATCACCCCGGTGATCATCCCGGCGGCCACCGCGGCCGTCCGCACCCGGCGCACGAACAGGATCGCGAGCCAGCCCGGGACGACCTGGGCCAGCAGGTTGTAGGTCAGGTTCAGGACGGTGAGCATCAACGTCGAGGCGACCAGGGTCAGGACCGCCGCCAGGGCCAGGAAGCTCGCCACCGCGACGACCGTCCACCGGCGTTGCGCGGCGGCCGGGACGTTCGGCGCGAGATTGCGGCAGACCATGCCGCCGATGGTGAGCGCGGTCGCGGCGAGCACCAGGACGCCCGACAACGCGGCGCCGGCGGCGACGAGACCGAGCAGCCAGTCGGGCAGCAAACCCTTGGCGGTCACCATGAACACCGTGTTCGGGTTCTTCAGGTCCGGATGCGCGGTCACGCCGTAATAGGCGGCCAGCACCAGGAACGGGTAGATCAGCATGTACAGCGGCATCCACACGGTGGAGCTCTTCACCGCGCGTTCGGATCGGGCCGGGAACACATACGCGCCACCGAAGCCGAGGTAGAACACGATGCTCTGGAAGAGGATCGTCGTCATCGCGAACGTCAGTTCGGAGCCGCCCATGGTGGTCTGCGCGGCGCTGAGCACCTCGGGTCCGCTGACCTTCGCGGTGCCGCCGGCGGCGAGCGCGACGGCCACCCCGACGAGCACGACGCCGACCAGCATGAACAGATCCTTGAGGATCGACACGAACGCGGGCGACCGCACGCCGGAGACGGCGATGTAGACGAACGCCACGACGCCCGCCAGCACCACGCACTGCAGTGGATCGAGCCACAGCCCCAGATTGCTCAGCACCACCTGGAGACCGATGAACTGGTACTGCCCCCACGGGACCAGCGCGATCAGCATCGTGACGCAGGTGATCAATTCGAGCCGCCTGCTGCCGAAATGCCGTCCGAACACGTCGGGCACGGTCATCGCGTCGTACCGTTTCGCCGCCCGCCACACCAGCGGGGCCAGGAAGTAGCCCAGCGAGTACGCGAGCAGGATGTACCCGAGGAACCAGATCCCGTAGCTCGCGCCGTGCGCGTAGATCCCGCTCGGGAACCCGATCATCGTCCCGATGCTGTACACCTCGCCGACCGCGAGGAAGTAGATCAGCCACGCCGGGAACGAGCGGCCGCCGACGAGGAACTCGGAGATCCCGCCGCCTCGCGTGGAGCGTCCGGCCCACACGGCGAGCCCGATCGAACCCGCCATCACCACCGCCACGATCGCGATCAGCATCAGTCGTCCTCCGGGTAGTGGGCACGGTCGAAGAAACGCCAGCTGATCCACAGGCACAGCGTGGTCAGCGGGCAGCAGCAGAACACCCAGAAGAACAGCACCGGGACGCCCAGCACCGACGCCGTCGACCCCGAAAGCACCAGAATGCCCACCAGCAGGGCTGAAGCGGGAACAAAAAGTCCTATGAGGACACTGGGCCAGCTTCGGATCATCGAGTCGCTCCCGCCGCCTCGCGCCGCCAGACGACCTCGCCGCCGCTGACCGTGGCGTCCACGGTCAGCTCGCGGATGCGGCCGGGGTCGATCGCGGTGGGATCGCCGGACAGCACGGCGAGATCGGCGAGCTTCCCGATCTCCAGGCTGCCCTTGACGTTCTCTTCGCCCGCCAGGTACGCGGCGTCGATCGTGTAGCCGCGCAAGGCGGCGTCGACGTCGATGGCCTGTTCGGGCCCGAGCACCTTGCCCTGTCTGGTGATCCGGCGTACGGCGCACCAGATGCCTTCCAGCGGCGGCACCGGCGTCACCGGGGTGTCCGAATGCAGTCCGAAGTGGATCCCGCGCGAGCGGGCCGAAACCAGCGGACTGATCCGGCGTGCCCGTTCGGGGCCGAGGAAGACGTCGCGATGCCGGTCTCCCCAGTAGTAGACGTGCTTGACGAAGAACGACGCGAGGACGTCGTGGGCGGCCATCCGGTCCAGCTGGTCTTCCCGCACCGTCTGGCAGTGTTCGATGCGGTGCCGCCTGCCGGTTCCCGCCGGCGAGCCCAGCCGCGAGTAGCCGTCGATGATCGCCTCGATCGCCGCGTCGCCGTTGCCGTGCACGGCGACCTGCCAGCCCGCCGCGTCGAGCGCGGCGATCCGGCGGCCGAGGTCCGACGGGTCGAGCAGCATCATGCCGTGCTCGTCCGGGTCGCAGGTGTAGCCCTCCGCGAGGCATCCGGTCTTGCCCTGGATCGACCCGTCCGCGACGATCTTGACGCCCGTCATCGCGAACTTGTCGTTCGCGCCGCCGGTGTCCGGCGCTTCCGGGGTTCCTTCGGCCAGGCCGGGCAGCAGGTCGTGGAACAGGTAGCCGCGCACCCGGACGCGCAGTTTTCCCGCCCGCCGCAGCAGCGCGTACGCCTCCAGTTCCGCCGCTCCGCCGATGAGCCCGATGCCGGTGTCGTGCACGGAGGTCACGCCGTTGGCGAGGTACTCCTCGTCCGCCAGGAGCAGGGCTTCGGCCAGTTCGCCCGCGCTCTGACCGGGCAGCCGTGAGGTGACCAGGAAGGCCGCCGTCTCGATCAGCACCCCGGTCGGCTCGCCCCGGGCGTCACGCACGATGAGCCCACCGGGTGGATCCGGGGTCTCGGCGGTGATCCCGACTTCGCGCAGGGCGAGCGAGTTCGCGGTGCAGAAGTGCCCGGAAACGTGGGTCAGCACCACGGGATTCCGGCCCGACACGGGGTCGAGGTCCGCGCGCGTCGGATGGCGGCCGTCCGCGAGCAGCGTGTCGTCGTAGCGGAAACCGCGGATCCACTCCCCCGGCCCGAGATCCTTGGCCGCCTGCGCGACCCGGGCGGCGATGTCGGCGACGGTGTCGTTGGGCGGGCTGCCCGCGTCGACCGGCGCGGCCAGCGTCATCCCGAAGAACGCCGGATGGTTGTGGGATTCGACGAAGCCGGGAATCACCGTGCGCTCGGCCAGGTCGAGCACGGTGGTCTCCGGGCCGATCAGCCGGGAGATCTCGCGTTCGGACCCCAGCGCGGTGATCCGCCCGCCGTCCGCGGCCAGCGCGCGGACCCGTCTCCCCGCCGGGTCCAGGGTGAGCACGGTGCCCCCGAGCGCGACGAAATCGGCTGCTTTACGGGGATCTTCTCGAAAGGACTCCACCACACGGACCTCCTGGCGACGTTGCCTGGCTCACGAAGGATTCCCAGACACTGCGGCACATCTGGCCGCATGAACAGGTCCAGAACGGTCCGGTGCGGTGGTACCAGTTACCCATCAGCCGCCGAGCAGATCGCGGCAGGCTTCGCCGAGCAGCCGGATACCGGGGTCGATGTCGCGCAACGGGACGGCCGCGAAGCCGATCCGGAAGTGGTTGCGCGGCGGGTCGTCCCCGACGAAGAAGATGTCACCGGGTTCGATCAGGACGCCGTCGCGTTCGGCGCGGTCCATCAGCGCCCGGCAGTCCAGTTCGGACGGTCCGGTCATCCAGAGGCTGACCCCGCCCGGTGGATAGGTCGTCTGTACCCACGGCAGGTGTTCGGTGACCGCGGCACAGGTCGCCTCCCACTTGCGCATCAGCTTCGTGCGGTAGCGCCGCAGGGACCGGTGGTACTCGCCGCTGTCGATGAGCAACGCCAGCGCCCGCTGGAGGTGACCGGGCGGATGCCGCAGCACGTAGCGCCGGACCTCCCGCAGCTCCCGCACCAGTTCACGCGGTCCGACCAGGTAGCCCAGCCGCAGCCCCGGCGAGAGGAACTTGGAGAACGTGCCGAGGTAGATCGCGTCGCCGGTGCCGTCGAGCGCCTTGAGCGCGGGTGTCGGGCTGCCGTGGTACCGGAATTCGCTGTCGTAGTCGTCCTCGACGAGCACCGTGCCCGCGCTCGCGGCCAGGCTGAGCAGCCGTCGGCGACGGCCGATGCTCAACGTCGCGTTGGTCGGATGGTGGTGGCTCGGGGTGAGGTAGAGCAGGTCGACGCCGTCGAGTGTCTCCGGTGGACGCAGACCGCTCTGATCGACGTCGACGCCGCGCAACCCGGCTCCGGTGCGCAGGAAGATGTGCCGGGCGTCGAGGTAGCCCGGGTTCTCCATCGCCACGACGCTGTCCGGCCCGAGCAGCGCGCGGCCGAGCAGGTCGAGCCCCTGCTGAGAGCCGACGGTGATCAGCACCTCGGACGGATCGGCCTCGATCCCCCGCGCGGTGAGCAGCTGACGGCAGATCAGGTCGACCAGCATCGGGTCGTCGGAGCCGACGCTGTCCTGCAGGCTCGGGAACACGTGCGGCCGGTACAGCGCGTCACGCAGGCAGCGGGTCCACGACCGCGCGGGGAAGGCGGTGACGTCCACTTGCCCGGCGAGGAACGGGTACGGGTAGGTGTGCCAGTCGACGCGTTTCTCGATGTGCGGCACCCCGGCGTCCGGATAACGGCGCACCCGCGCGCTCCAGTCGATGGACGGGCTGGTGTCGCGCTCCTGCACCGCGCAATGCGGCCGCATCTCCGCGTTGATGAACAGCCCGCTGCGCTCCCGGCTCTCCACGAACCCTTCGGCGACCAGCTCCTGGTAGGCGAGGTTGATGGTGTTGCGGGAAACGCTGAGTTCGGCGGCCAGCTCCCGCGAGCTGGGCAGCCGGTGGGCCGGATCGAACGTGCCGATCGCGATGCCGTGCTCGATGGCGCGCCGCACCTGCCGGTAGAGCGGTTCGGCGGACGTCCGGTCGATTTCGATCAACGTTCGCGGCAACGGCACCTCCCTCACGGCGACGGGGCCGGGATCTGAACCTAGCTTCAGATCCCGGCCCGCACCACCTAGGCCACGACCTGGCCGAGCGCGTCGTCGAGCGCGACCGAGCCGATTCCGAGCGCCTCGCCGACCGGCGCGGACGTCAGCCGCCCGTCCACCGTGCTGACCCCGCCGCGCAGTTCCGGGCACCGCGCGAGCGCTCCGGACAGGCCGTTGTTCGCCAGTTCCAGCGCGTACGGCAGCGTGACGTTCGTCAGCGCGTACGTCGAGGTGTGCGGGACAGCGCCGGGCATGTTGGCGACGCAGTAGAACACCGAGCCGTGCACCGCGAACGTCGGTTCCGCGTGGGTCGTCGGCCGCGTGTCCTCGAAGCAGCCGTCCTGGTCGACGGAGATGTCCACGAGCACGCTGCCGGGCTTCATGCGGGACACGAGCTCGTTCGACACCAGGCTCGGCGCCTTGGCCCCGGGCACGAGCACCGCGCCGATCACGAGGTCGGCTTCGACCACGGCCTCCGCGATCGAGTAGGCGTTCGCCGCGGCCGTGCGGATCCGGCCCTGGTACATCCGGTCGGCGGCGCGGAGCTTGTCCACGTTCTTGTCGAACAGGACGACGTCGGCCCAGGTCCCGGCCGCGCCGGCGACCGCGTTCATCCCCGCCACCCCGGCGCCGAGGACGACCACCCGCGCCGGGGCCACCCCGGAGACCCCGCCGATGAGCACCCCGCGTCCGCCGTTGGCGCGCATCAGCGTCTGCGCGCCGACCTGCGGGGCCAGCCGCCCGGCGACCTCGCTCATCGGGAACAGCAGGGGCAGCGACCCGTTCGGCAGCTGCACCGTCTCGTAGGCGACCGACGTCGTCCCGGCGTCCAGCAACGCCCGCGTGCACGGCTCGCTCGCGGCGAGGTGCAGGTAGGTGAACAGCAGCTGCTCGCGGCGCAGGCGGTGGTACTCCTCGGCGATCGGCTCCTTGACCTTGAGCACGAGCTCGCCGGTCGCCCAGACATCGTCGGCGCTGTCCAGCACCTTCGCCCCGGCCGCGGCGTAGTCCTCGTCGCGGACGGACGATCCTTCCCCGGCTCCGCGCTCGACGAACACTTCGTGCCCGGCCGAGGTGAACTCGTGCACGCCCGCGGGCGTCACCGCGACCCGGTACTCGTGGTTCTTGACTTCACGAGGGACACCGATCCTCATCTCACGCTCCCGTCTGTTCCAAAGGCAGTGACGCCGAGCGTGCGGCACGACTGGAACGGCCAGAAGTGCCAGAACCGACGCGATCGACGGGTCCAGTTCCCGGTCATAGCGGCAGGCTATGACGTTCTCGCCGCGCTCCGGCTACCGCTCCGGCCGCGGCCGGTCCACAGTGGCCGGGTGGGAACCCTGGCCATGACCTCGCTGGCGGCGGCGGCCGGGGTCGTCGCCCAGCGCCTCTCCGGCATGGGACTTTCCCTGCTGTGCGTACCGTTCCTGGCGCTGGCGCTGGGCCCGCTCGACGCCGTCCGGCTCACCCTGCTGCTCGGCTTCCCGGTCTACCTCGCGGTCGCGATCACCCATTGGCAAGCGATCAGGTGGGCGCAGGTCGCCTGGCTGACGGTGCCCGCCGTGGTGTTCACCCCGGTCGTCGCGCTCGTCGTGCGCGGCGTTCCCGCGCGTCCGCTGTTGCTCGCCGCGGGTGGCTGCTGTGTCCTCGCCGTCGGCGTGCTCGCGAGCGGTATCACCAGCAGACGGCTGGCGGGCAGGACCGGCGCCGTCGGCGCGGGCGTGCTGAGCGCGGCGATGAACTCCGTCGCCGGGCTCTCCGGACCCGCCGTGGCGGTGTACGGGGCGAGCGCGGGCTGGGGCGCGGACGAGACCCGCGGGACGCTGTCGATCTACTTCTTCCTGCTCGGCTTGGTCGCGCTGCCCAGTCTCGGCTGGGTGGAGGTGCCGGGGAGCGTGCTCCTCGCGGTCGCGGGGGCGGCTCTCGCCGGGGATCTGCTGGGCCGGGCGCTGAGCCGCCGGGTCGGCGAACGCTCCGTGCGCTGGTCCGTCCTCCTGCTTTCGGCGGCGGGTGGCGCGCTGACACTGGCGCACGCCATCTGACCCAGCCCGGTGAGGCGCCGGTAAAGCGGGTCGTGAGTGGTGAGTGTCGTTCTAACGGACTCGTATTCACCTACCCACGCCTGACCTGCGCGAGAGTCCGTCGACCACACCGCCGTCCGGCACAAGCTCCACTCAGCACCGAGACGAGGCCGAGCGTGAAGGATCAGGACGGTGGACGTCCCCAATCCTCCACACACGGGATCCCGCAGCCCGGCGAACGGAACGCCGTCGACCAGCGCGGTTCCCGAAGTCGGACGGTCCAGTCCGAGCAGGATCCGCAGGGTCGACGACGGAGAGGATCGTCGCCGATCCTCGTCGCTTGGTGAGCCGGTCGAACTTGAGCATCAGGCTTCTTCCCGTCGAGCACGATCACGTCGCCCACCAGTCAATTCCAGGAGGACACCCGCTCGCGTCGGACCGGGGACCGATCCTGTCCCGCTTCCCCGGGCCCTGGGTCCTACGCCGCGACCTTCGGGTCACCTGAAGATGTGCCCGCTTTCCTGGCGGGCGCGGACGGCCGCCGCCCACAATCGGGCCATGGCTGTTCTCGATGACCGCGCCGCTGCCCGGCGGCTGGCCGATCGGTTCGGATTCGGCCCCCGCCCCGGGGAGCCGTTCCCCGCGCTGGACGTCCTCCTTGCACCGGGAAGCGCACGACAGGCTCCGCAACTGGCCGCGCTGCCCGACCGCAAGGACAAAAAGGAGGAAAAGCAGGCCAGAGCCGAGCAGGAGCAGCGGCTGGCGATCTGGTGGCTGGACCGCATGGTCGCCGACGACGCCGAGCGCCTCACCTGGTTCTGGCACGGTCACTTCGCCACGAGCGAGCAGAAGGTCCGCTGGCCGGCGCTGATGCTGGCGCAGAACGAGACCTTCCACAGGCTGGGCCGCGGCGCGTTCACCGGGCTGGCGAAGGCGCTGGTGGCCGACCCGGCGATGCTGAAATGGCTCGACGGCAACGACAACAAGGTCGGTTCGCCGAACGAGAACCTGGCCCGGGAGTTCATGGAGCTGTTCGCGCTCGGCGTGGGGCACTACTCCGAACAGGACGTGCGCGAGTCGGCACGCGCGCTCACCGGCTGGACGCTGGACAAGAAGACCGGCGCGGCCACGCTGAAGCCGCAACGCCAGGACCGCGGGCCGAAACAGATCTTCGGCCGGACAGCCGACTTCGTTACGGAGTCCTTTGTGGACCTCGTGCTGGAGCGGCCGGAGTCGGCGGCCTTCGTGACCGGGCGGCTGTGGTTCCGCCTGGTTTCCCCGGCGCCACCGCCGCCGGACGTGCATCAGCGGATCATCGCCGCATACGGGCCGGGACGGGACATCCAGGCCGCTTTGCGGGCGATCGCCGCGGAGCCGGTGTTCCGGGACACGGCCGCGACGATCGTCAAACAGCCCGTCGAATGGCTCGTCGGCCTGCTGCGCGGCGCCGGGCTGAAGGCGAGCGATCTCGATCCGAAGAAGCTGCTCAACGGCTTGCGCGGGATGGGACAGCTGCCGTTCCGGCCGCCGAGCGTCGGCGGCTGGCCCGCAGGCGGGGCGTGGCTGACGACGTCGGCCGGGGTGGCTCGGTTGAACCTCGCGCGGCTGGTCGCCCAGAAGGCGCGGGACGACGCGCTGGGGCGGCTGCGGGAGACCTTCGGGACGGACACCTGGTCCGACCGGACCAAGAAAGCGCTCGACGGCGTGGCCAAGGACCCTCGCACAGTGCTCACGGTGGCCGCGTGCGCGCCCGAGTACGTGGTGAGCGGATGAGGAGGACAGCATGAAAACCGTGACCCGGCGCAGTTTTCTCACCCTGACCGGAGTGACCGCGGCCGGCGCGCTCGCCGTCGGCGCGACCAGGGTGGACTGGGACTCGCTGATGTCCGCGGCCGCGGACACCCCGCTGGACTCGAACGCGGGCGTCCTGGTGGTCGTCACGCTCTACGGCGGCAACGACGGGCTGAACACGGTCATCCCGGCGGGTGACAAGGCCTACCAGGACGCGAGGCCCGAACTGGCCTATCAGCCGGAGGAAGTGCTCGACCTCGGCGAAGGACTCGGGCTGAATCCCGGGATGAAAGGGCTGAAAAGCCTGTGGGACGAGCGAAAACTGGCGATCGTGCGCGGAGTGGGCTATCCGAAGCCGGACCACAGCCACTTCCGCTCGATGGCGATCTGGCAGACCGCCTCCCCCGACACCTCGGTGCCGACCGGCTGGCTCGGCCGCTGGCTGGACACCACCGGCGCGGATCCGCTGCGCGCGGTCTCGGTCGAGCCGGTCCTCCCTCCGCTGCTGGCCGGGGAAAGCACCGCGGCCGCGTCGATGCCGGTCAGCGGGCTGGTGCTGCCGAAGGGTAAGCTCGGCAGCGCTTTCGCCGCTCTCGGCGCCCCGGTGCCCGGCGAAGATCCCTGGCGTGCCAGGGCTTCCCGCTCGATCGGCGATCTGCACAACGCCGTCCGCGTGCTCGGTGGAGCCGCGCACGACGCGGCCGAAAAGGACGATGAGGACGAGCAGCGGAACAAGGGCGCGTCGGCGGGAGGCGGCTCAGGCCTCGCCGCTCAGCTGGACCTCGTGGCGGGACTGGTCGAAGCCGGCGTGCCGACTCGCGCGTACTCCGTTTCGCTCGGCGGCTTCGACACCCATTCCGACGAGCGCGGAACGCAGCAACGGCTGCTCACCGAACTCGACGCCGCGCTGACGCCGTTCGTCCGGCGGCTGCAGGGCAGCGACCGGGGCAAGCAGGTCACCGTGCTGGTGTACTCCGAATTCGGGCGGCGCGTGCGCGCGAACGCCAGTGAAGGCACCGATCACGGCACGGCGGGCCCGATGTTCGTGCTCGGCGAGCACGTCCAGGGCGGATTTCACGGCGAGCAGCCGAGCCTGACCGATCTCGACGACGACGATCTCAAGGCGACGACCGACTTCCGCGACGTCTACGCCAGTGTGCTCGGAGACGTGCTCGGCGCCGATCCGGGCCGGGTCCTGTCGGGACACACCACCCGGCTGGACAACCTCATCCATACGGCAGGGTGAGCCGGAATCCCGCGGCGTCGCAGGTCAGGTCCCCGCCGTGGGCCCTGGCCAGGCCGCGGGCGATCGTCAGGCCCAGTCCCGAACCGCCGCGATCACGGCGCCGGGCGGTGTCGAGGCGCACCAGCCTGCCGAAGATCCGTTCCCGGTCCGCTTCCGGCACCCCGGGCCCGGAATCGCTCACCACGACGAAGACGCCGGCCGCCGACTGTCCACAGTGGAACTCGATCCGGCCGTCGTCGCCCGCGGCGTTCCTGGCGTTGTCCGCGAGGTTCGCCAGGATCTGGGTGACGCGGGCTTCGTCGGCGACGGCCTCGGCCTCCGGGCCGGACACCACCACCGTCGACGAGGGCGCCAGCAGCGTCAGCCGATCCGCCTGATTCCGCGCGAGCTCCCGCAAACGCACGGTCTCTTTCTCCAGCCGGACCCCGGCGTCGATCCGCGCGAGGTCCAGCAGATCCTCGACCAGCCGTCCGGCTCGCCGCGATTCCCGGATCAGCAGCAGTTCCAGCCGCTCCCGTTGCTCGGGCCGCGCGTCGGGGCCCAGTTCCAGGACCGCGTCGGCGGCCGCGTTCACCCCGGCGATCGGTGTGCGCAGTTCGTGCGCCGCGTCGGCGACGAAGACCCGCATCCGTTCTTCGGACGCCTCCAGGGAGTTCAGCATCTCGTCGAACGCCTCCGCCGTCCGGCCCAGTTCGGTGTCCGTCCGCGAAGGCGACAAGCGGCCGCCCCGGCTGCCCGACGCGATCGACCGCGCCAGCACGGTCATCCGGTCGAGTGGCCGGAGGGCCACCCGCATGCCGAGCAGCAGCGCGAACGCCGTCACCACGATCGCGACCAGCCCGCCGATCACCAGCACCCGGGCCAGGGTGCGCTCGGCGCCGTCGAGCAACGCGGTGTCGGCGGTCAGCACCAGTTCGGCGCCGTTGATGCGCGGCGGCCCCGACAGCTTGGCGGTCACCCGTTTCACGTCACCGGAACGCTCCGGCGGCGCGCCGATGGTGTCCCCCGACGGCAGGCGCAGGCTCACCACCACCCCGCGCGCGTCGATCCGGCGCACCAGATTCGACGGCGCGACGTTCTCCTTCGCCAGTTGCTGAGCGAGCTGGACCCGTCCCGCGAGCAACGCGTTCAGGTTCCGCTCGCCCTGCGCGGAGAACACGGCGGCGATGGTGAATCCCAGCGCCACCAGCACCACCCCGAGCACGAGGGACGCGGTCACGGTCACCCGGCGGCGCAGGGAAACGGTGCCGAGGCGGCTCATGCGTCCCCGTCGCGCAGGACGTAACCGAGGCCGCGCACGGTGTGCAGGAGCCGGGGACCGTTCGCCTCCAGCTTGCGGCGCAAGGCGCTGATGTGCACCTCGACCAGGTTCGCCGCGTAGTCGTCGTAACCCCAGACCCCGGTGAGCAGCTGCGCCTTCCCGACCACGCGGTCCCGGCGGTTCGCGAGGAAGGTGAGCAGTTTCAGCTCGGTCGCGGTCAGCTCGACCGGCACACCGCCCCGCCGCACCACCCCGGATTCGACGTCGATCAGCAGGTCGCCGACCTCGACGACCGGGCGTGTCCGGCCCAGCCGCCGCAGCACCGCCTCCACCCTGGCCACGAGTTCGGCCAGCACGAACGGTTTCGTCACGTAGTCGTCGGCGCCCTCGCCGAAGCCGCGGAGCCGGTCGTCCACCGCGTCCCGCGCGGTCAGCAACACCACGCCTGCCGTGGTGGACCGGCGCACGACCTTCAGCAGCTCGAAACCGTCACGTCCGGGCAGCATGACGTCCAGGACCACCAGATCGGGCCGGAACTCGGCGAGACATCGTTCCAGCTGGTCGCCGTCCGGCAGGCCGAGCACCCGGTGCCCGGCGCCGGTCAGCGCCGACTCGACAGCGGCGCGGATCGCCTCCGCGTCCTCGACGAGCAGTACCCGGTCCGGTTCCATGCGCCCATTCTCCCCGCCGGGGCGGAAGCGGCACGGATCTTCAGCCGATCCTCAGGCAGGCGGCGAGCCGCGTCCGGGACCCGTCACCTCCCGATAAGGCCCGATCGCCTCGACACGCCCGTGATCCAGCAGGACGGTCTTGTCCGCCGCCTGGATGGTGGACGGCCGGTGCGCGATCACCAGCAGCGTGCATTCGGCGGTGATGTGCTCGATGGTGCGGGCCAGGACCGCTTCGTTCGCGGCGTCGAGATGTGAGGTCGGTTCGTCGAGCAGCAGCAGCTGCGGACGCGGCAGCAGGGCCCGGGCGATAGCGACGCGTTGCTGCTCGCCACCGGAGAGCGCGCTGCCGTGCTCCCCCACCGGGGTGTCGAGGCCTTGCGGCAAGCGCTGGACGAGGCCTTGCAGGCTGGCCAGTTCCACGGCACGGGCGATCTCGGCGTCTTCGGCTTCGGGCTTGGCGTAGACGATGTTCTCCCGCAACGTGCCGTGCATGACCGGCGCGCTCTGCTCGACCAGGCTGATCGCCCGGCGGCATTCGTCGACGGACATCTCGTGACTGCTGTCCCGCCCGCCCAGCAGGATCTGCCCGGTCTGCGGATCGTGGAACCGCGCTATCAGCGAGAAGATCGTCGACTTGCCCGCGCCGGACGGGCCGACCAGCGCGACATGGCTGCGGCGCTCGACGCTGAACGAGACCTCCCGCAACACCGGACGGTCGGGTTCGTAGGAGAACCCCACGTCGCGGAACTCGATCGCCGGGGCCTCGGGGTCCGGGGAATTGCCGTGGGCGCGGGGCCGGGTGGTCGCCGGGCGCGTGATCTCCTCGTCCTCGGTGGGAATCCGCGTGACGTCGTCGACTCGCTGCAGAGCGGCCAATCCGCGTTGCAGCGTGGCGAAGACGTCGAACATGTTCGCCATGGGCGTGGCGATGTAGGTGACGTAGAGCAGGAATCCCACCAGATCCGCCAGCGAGGTACCGCCGCCCGCCACCCGCAGTCCGCCCACCACGAGCACGGTGATCATGGCGCCGTGGACGGCGAGGGTCATCGCCGGATTGATCACGGCGTTGCGTTTGACGGCCTGCAGGCTGTTCTCGTAGGCGTCCTGGGCGAGTCGTCCGATCCGATCCTTCTCACGGCCTTCCGCGCGCATCACGCGCACGGTCCGGATGGCCGAAAGCGCGCGTTCCAGTTCGGCGCTCATCCCGCCGAGGCTGTCCTGCGCGTCTTCCACCGAGGTCCGGATTCCGGCCAGCAGCAACATGGTCAGACCGCCGATCGTGCCGACGATCACGGCCACGATGAGGAACATCATCGCGTCCAGCCAGATCATCATGGCGATGCCGCCGATGATGATGAACACGCCGACGGTCGCCTCGACCAGGTCGTACGCCAGTGAATCGCGCAGCAGGGTGGTGTCGCTGGTGGTGCGGGTGAGCAGGTCGCCGAGCCGATGCTGCTGGTACCGGCGCATCGGCCAGCGCAGCAGCCGGTCGACGATGCGCAACCTCAGCCCCAGCACGATGCTCTCGCCGGTGCGTTCGAGCAGATAATGGCTGAAGGCGGTGATCACGGCCTCGGCCAGGAAGACCACGGCCAGAAAGGTCAGCAGGACCGCGTACGGGCGGTTGCCGGAAAACGCGTCGATAGTCTTGGTCGCCAGCAACGGTTGCGCCAGCCCGGTCACACCGCCGAGCAGCGCCAATCCCATCGCCCCGGCGATCGGGAGCCGATGGCCGCGAGTGACGCGGACGAGCGACGTCGGCCCGAGCATGGCGACGACCGCGGCGGTATCGGGATGATCGGGAAGCGCGACCAGCCACTCCCCCGCTTGAGCGCGATTGTTCGTCGTCAAGACCGTCCCCGTTCGAAACGAGTCCCGAAATACACGTGGTGGCGTGATAATCCCGTTTCACAGGTATCGCGCCACCACGCGTCTACCGGCCATGGCTCAGAGCAGAACGTGACGCGGACGCCGACGTCCGGCCTTGTCCTTCTTCGCCGGACGGCTGTGCTTCGTCAGCCGCTCGAAAGAACCGAGCTTGAGCAAGGTCGGCTTCGAATACATGCGTGCACCTCCTTTCCGATTAATTGTTCCCACACCGTCGGTCAGACGAATTTCGGTACGCCCGATTCGCCCGAGCTTCACCCCAGCTCCCCTTTGAGAAGACCGACAACGCCTGTGTACCGAGACCGCGAAGTCGCTGTAAAGGAATTCCAGAAGGCGAACCCGACGCAATCTCCACGTCGATGGATTCCGCAGAACACCGCCTGGCGGGCAACGAATCTCCCGACCTTCGAACCAACCGATGGCGAGCGCGGTCAAGGTGTAGCAGACCAATCGCGAGCACTCTCTAATCCACAATGGACAGCCCGAGGAGTCATTACTCCAGGCGCCACGAAAGCATGACATCCGATCAGAGTAATTCGCCCGATCGGAAATACGTTCAGTGACCAAATCCTCTTGTTCCTCCTCAGGAGGACTTACGCGATCGGAAAATGCTACGAAGTGACCAGAGCAAGATCATCCCAACGACGGATGGGGCCGGATGCGGCCGGTGGCACGCTCGAAGACATGAGCCACCAGACCTCGGCCGTCGCCGCCGCGCGTCAATCCCGCGGCGGTCGCATCTCTTCCCTGGACCTGTTACGAGGGGTGGCGATTCTCGGCACGTTCGGCACGAACGTCTTCCTGTTCGCCCATCCCGGCGGGCCGACGGGATTCTTCCAGGACTTCGTCGGGACCGCGACCGGCTTCGCCGAACACGCCGAACTCGGTCTTCGCGTGCTGTCCAACGGAAAATTCCTCGCCCTGCTCACGATCCTGTTCGGCGTGGGACTGGAACTGCAGTATCAATCCGCCCGGCGGCGCGGCACCCCCTGGCCGGGCAGATACCCGCTTCGAGCGGGAATCCTGTTCCTCGAAGGCTTCGCGCACTACCTGCTCGTCTTCGAAGGCGACGTGCTCATGGCCTACGGGCTCACCTCACTGTTCGTCGCGTACATCGTCGGCCGGAGCGATCGGGTCGTACGCACCGTCGTCGTGGTGGTGGGCGGCGCGTACACCACGCTGCTGCTCGCCGTGACGGCGTACCTCGTGTCCCAGCCGGACGTCTCCGGCGAACCGGTCCCGATCAGTCCCGCCGCGACGGCCAGCTGGCCCGCGCAGGTCTCCTTACGCCTGAACGAATTCCTCATGCTGCGCGCGGAGACCGTCCTGATCGTGCCGTCCGCCGTCGTCCTGTTCTTGCTCGGATCCCGTCTGCGCAGGGCCGGCGTCTTCGAAGACACGGTGCAAGGCGCGCGACTCCGCGCGCGACTGCTCGTCCTCGGTTTCGCCGTCGGCCTGCCGCTGAACGTGCTGACCGGGTTCAGCGGACCGGACTGGCTGCTCATCGACCGATATCTGCTGCCCCCGCTCGTCGCGCTGGGCCTGCTCGCGCTGATCACCCATCTCTCCCTCCGGATGCGTGAACGGCCAGGAGCGGTCCGAAGTGGACTGATCGCGGTCGGCCGCACCGCCCTCTCCTGTTACGTACTCCAGAACCTGCTCGCCGGCATCCTCTGCTACGGCTGGGGCTTCGGTCTCGCCGAGCAGTTCGCGGGCGCCCGTCCATGGTGGATCGTCGGCCTCTGGGGCTTCGTCGGACTGGTGAACGTCGCCTTCGCCGTCGTGTGGCTCCGCCGCTTCGACCGAGGTCCGCTCGAACTCCTCATGCATCGCCTCTACGCACCGCGGCGGGGCCGGCCGAGCACTTGAGGCGCACCAGCCACTTCGACGAAGTGCCTGGTCAGAGCTCGGTATCGATTCAGCGGATTTCTGCTAACCTCACGGATGTCCCGCTGCTCACTGGGGGCGGCGCGACCCAGCAAGGAGTGCACATGACCGCCATCATCCGCGTCCACGGCCGTCAGATCCTGGACAGCCGGGGCAACCCGACCGTCGAGGTCGACGTCGAACTCGCGGACGGCTCGCTCGGACGGGCGGCCGTCCCGTCGGGCGCCTCCACCGGGACCAAGGAAGCCGTCGAACTGCGCGACGGGGACAAGACACGCTTCCACGGCAAGGGGGTCCGCAAGGCCGTCGACGCCGTCAACACCGAGATCGCCGAGGCCGTCGTCGGGCTCGACGCCGAGGCGCAGGCCGACGTCGACCGCGCGCTGATCGCGCTCGACGGCACCGCGAACAAGGCGCGGCTCGGCGCCAACGCCACCCTCGGCGTCTCGCTCGCCGTGGCCAAGGCCGCCGCGGCCGCGAAGCGACTCCCGCTGTACCGCTATGTCGGTGGCGTGTTCGCGCATCTGCTCCCGATGCCGATGATGAACATCATCAACGGCGGAGCGCACGCGGACAACCCGATCGACTTCCAGGAGTTCATGATCGGCCCGCTCGGCGCCGAGACCTTCGCCGACGCCGTCCGGATGGGCTCCGAGGTGTTCCACACCCTGCGCGCGTCGCTGCGCGAAGCCGGTCACGGCACCAACGTCGGCGACGAAGGCGGCTTCGCGCCGAACCTCAGCTCCGCCGACGAAGCACTCGAGTTCGTGCTCCGCGCGATCGAGAAGTCCGGGTACACCCCCGGTGAGGACATCGCCCTCCTGCTCGACCCGGCCGCGTCCGAGTTCTACACCGGCGACGTCTACGACTACACCGGCGAGGGGCGCAAGCGCAGCGTCGAGGAGCACGTGGCCTACCTCGCCGACCTGACCTCGCGCTACCCCATCGTGTCCATTGAGGACGGTGTCGCGCAGGACGATTTCGCCGGCTGGAAGCAGCTCACCGACACCATCGGCGACCGCGTGCAGCTCGTCGGCGACGATGTCTTCTGCACCAACGTGAACCTGCTCAACGACGGCATCGAGCGCGGCATCGGGAACTCGATCCTGGTCAAGGTCAACCAGATCGGGACGCTCACCGAAACCCTCACCACGGTCGAGACGGCGCACAAGGCGGGCTACTCCGTGGTGATGTCGCACCGCTCCGGCGAAACCGAGGACACCACCATCGCCGACCTCGCCGTCGCCACCAACTGCGGTCAGATCAAGACCGGTTCGCTGTCGCGCTCCGACCGCACGGCCAAGTACAACCAGCTCATCCGCATCGAAGAGGAGCTCGGCGCCGAAGCCCGCTACGCCGGGGCCACCACCCTCAGCGGCCGCCGCTGACAAAGCCGAACAGCGTCACCGGTTGGCTGGTACCCGGGCGGCGGCGCTGCTGTCACGCTGGGATCACTTCTTTCCCCTGAGAAAGGAAGATCCCCGGTGACGCGTCCGCTGGTGCTGGACCCGAACGGCCACGACATCCACGCAGAAAACGATCGCCTGCGCGAGCGCGGCCCGCTCACCCGGGTGGAACTGCCAGGCGGTGTCGTGGCCTGGTCGGTGACGAGCTACGAATTGCTGCGCCGTCTGCTCAACGATCCGCGGGTATCGAAGGACGCCCGGCGACACTGGCCCGCTTTGGACGACATCAGCGCGGACTGGCCGTTGCTGGTGTGGGTTTCGGTGCGGAACATGTTCACCGCCTACGGCGCCGACCACCGGCGGCTGCGCTCGCTCGTGGCGCAGGCGTTCACCGCGCGGCGGATCGCGACGCTGGAACCGTGGATCACCGCGATCGTCTCCGGCCTGCTGGAGACGATCGCGGCCAAGCCCGCGGACGAACCCGTCGACCTGCGGGAGAGTTTCGCCTATCCGGTGCCCATCGAGGTGATCTGCCAGCTGTTCGGCGTGCCGGACCGGGCCCGCGCCAGGCTGCGCAAATCCGTCGACGTCTTCTTCCGGACCTCGGCGAGCCAGGTGGCGATGCTGGCCGCGTACCAGGACATCCACTCGACCTTCACCGACCTCGTCTCCGCCAAGCGCGCGGACCCCGGCGAAGACCTCACGACCGCGCTCATCGCCGCGCACACGCAGGAAGACGGCGCCTGCCTGGACGAGACCGAACTGATCGACACCCTGATCCTGTTCATCTCGGCCGGCCACGAGACCACCGTGAATCTCCTCGATCAGGCCATCACCGCCCTGCTCACCCATCCGGGCCAACTCGCCGAGATCCGCGCCGGGCGGATCTCCTGGCCGGACGCGATCGAGGAGACGCTGCGCTGGCAGGCGCCGGTCGCGCATCTGCCGCTGCGCTACGCGGTCGAGGACATCCATGTCGGCGACGTCGTCATCCGGAAGGGCGAGCCGATCCTGGCCGGATACGCCGCCGCCGGCCGGGATCCGGCGCTGCACGGGGAAGACGCCGACGCTTTCGACGTCGCCCGCACCGACAAGTCTCATGTCGCGTTCGGCCACGGAGTGCACCACTGCCTCGGCGCCCCGCTGGCCCGGCTGGAAGCGGCCATCGCGCTGCCCGCGCTGTTCGAACGGTTCCCCGACATGACGCTCGCGACCCCTCCGGAGGAGCTACGGCACCTCGATTCCTTCATCTCCAACGGACACCGCGTGCTGCCGGTGCTGCTGCACGGCCGTTAGCCCTTCCCAGGCACCTGCCGGGCTTTGGCCGCGGTTGATCGTCCGTGAGGGCCTCCTTCACAACCAGCCCCAGTACATGAAGGCCTTCCTTGCGCCTGGCGCAAGGAAGGGGGCCTTCATGTACTGCAAGCGACAAGGGCGGCAGTGGTCGTGAGTGGTAAGTGCCGTTCTGGCGGACGGGCATTTGTTTCCCCACTAAGCTGTCTTTGCGGGGCGAACCCGACCTTCCGCGGAACCGTCAGTCTCAAGCAGGCCAGGCGTGGGCAGGCAATACCGGCCCGTTGGAACGACACTTACCACTCACGACTCCCCTGCCTCCGAGAAGGACCGAAATGCCCGACCTTCGCCAAGCCCGGCTCTCCGACCACACAGCGATCGTCACTCGCGTGCAGCAGTGGTGGGGCGACTCCCGGAGCCCCGAACGGGCCCGCGAGCTTTCCCTTCTACTGCCCGAATTGTTCTTGCAGTTCTTCTCCGGCACGAGCCTGGTACTGGAGGACGACACCGGGATCAGGGCGTTCCTCGTCGGCTTTCACGCCCCTGAAAACGACGCGGAGGCGTACATCCATTTCGTGGGAGTGGATCCGGCGCTTCGCGAGCAGGGAACGGCCCGCCGTCTGTACACGACCTTCTTCCGGCGGGCCGCCGAGGCGGGCCGGATCGAGGTGCGGGCGATCACCTCGCCGGGCAACACCGGATCCATCGCCTTCCACCGTGCCATGGGGTTCACGCTCGAACCCGGTGACCGGACGGTCGGCGGGCTGCCCGTCCACGGCGACTACGACGGCCCGGGCCAGGATCGCGTGTGTTTCTTCAAGAAGATCGCCGAAGGGGTGTGTGGGATCAGAGACGTTCAACCACACCCCTCAGCCTGAGTAACATCCGCGCCCTCGTCGGCCACCTCAACCGAACACCTTCGCCCTACCCTCAAGAGAATTCGGCGGACAGAACGGACGTGCTTGCGCGACACTGCGCGGGTGATCACGATGCAGCCCGTACTGGAGGTCCACGCGTCCGACGACTTCGGACTCTGGCCTGTCACCGATGTCGAGTCGTTCGGCTATCTGGCGCTCAGCGGCGAACTCACGCCTCTGGAGGTCGGGACAGCGGTGATGCACATCGCCGTCTGCAACGACATCGATCCTGAGGGGGACGACCGCCCGCCCCGTCCCGCCGACCCACTCGGGTCGTTCCTGCACGGCTTGCTCACCTTCGACACGCTCTTCGCCGCCGGAGGGTTGAGGGTGGCGGACAGCGCCACCGGCGTGACGTTCCTGCCGGGTTGCTGCAACGGCCTCGAGGACTGGCGCGACTGGCACCGGGTCTTCGACAGCGAGTGGCAGATCTCGTTCGGGCACGATCCGGATCCCTGCGCCGAACGCCGCGGTGAGACCGTTCTGCTGACCGTCGACGCCGAACGGTCCGACAGCCCGGAAATCGAGCTGCCCGCCCTCGAACTCCGGCGACTGCTCGCCGGAGCCGAGGAAGACCTCGCCGGTTTCCTCGCGCTGGCGACCGATTGGGCCGGCGAGAACCTGTCCCACCACGCCGGTCCGGTCGCCGCGGCCCTCGCCCGCGCCCTGGATCTGCCGCCGGCCCGCTAGCCGTAGATGGAGGCGGCCCATTCCGGGTGGTCGATGAACGGGTTGCGGTTGTGCTGGAACTTGTCGAAGATGACTTGGTTCCGGCGCTGCTCGGTGGCGTCCGGCGGGTCCTGGGTGTTCCACTTCAGCAGGACCGAGAGACGGCCGATGTTGGGCTTCGAGCCGTTGTCGACGGCGTCGTTCGGTTCCAGGTCCGGGAAACCGTCCGTGCCGTCGTACCGCACGGCCATGTACAGGATCATCCGGGCCACGTCGCCCTTGACCGCGTCGCGCGGCTCGAACGAGTCGTCATCGGTCAGGCTCCCGGGCGCCTCCTCGACCGGCGAGCCACCGGCGTCGAAGTCCTTGTTCCCGCGGGTGCTGTTGACCGACGCGTCCTCGGCCCGGAGGTGGTGCAAGTCGGTGCCAGGTCCGGTGGCCGTGCCGAAGTCGCCGTGCGACTTGGCCCAGACGTGTTCCCGGTTCCAGTCGTCGACTCCCCCGCCGTTGGCCGTTTTCGCCTGCGAGCGGCCGCTGTAGAGCAGCACGACGTTCGCCGAGTTGGCCGGGTCCTCGTCGGTCGCCCTGATCCCGTCCCACACCTCGTCGTAGGTCAGCTTGGTATTGGTGCTGATGATCCCGTGCAACGCCGTCTTGAGTTCGGCACCGGTCTTGCCCAGGGCGTCCTGGTAGTAGTCGTCACCGGACACCGGTCCCGCGAAGGTCGGCGGCGCGACCGCGATGCCCAAAGCGGCGCCGAGTGCGAGAACCAGCGGGATACGGCGGACTGACTGCATGGACAGTTCCTCTCCCCAGAGGCGCCGACCCGGATCACCGTCTGCACAACCACAATCCCGGCAACGCATTAGTCGTCTAGTTGGAAAAATACTGTCATGCATGTCAAGGGAAACCACCTCCAAAAGTAGTATGCGAGCGCGTATCATCTATACTGTCAGATCATTGCGGACAAGAGGAGCGCGCGTGCTCAAGAGCAAGTGGATCACCGGCCCGGCGACGGACGTCGAGGGAGACGTCCTGGTCAGCGTCACGGAGTTGACCTTGAACGACTTCCGGCGAACGCCCGGCGCCTACTGGGCGGGTTACGCGCTCAGTCGCGAATGGCCCAGGCTGCCGGGCGCGGTCGGCACGTGGTTGTGGGCCGAACCGCTGCACCGGCGCCTGGGATCGGTCTCGGTCTGGCGTGACCGCGCCGGTCTGCGCGGTTTCGTCGGGCTCCCCGCCCACGTCCGGATCATGCGGAAGTACCACGATCTCGGCGTCACCCGCGCCACCAGCTGGCACACCGCCGAAGTCGATCCGCAGACCATCTGGCGGGCAGCCGACCGATGGCTGAAAGACCGCGCCTAGAAGGGCGAATCAGGCAGCGCGAGAGCCGTATGCGCCGGCCGCCCGGTTTCCGGCGCCGAGGTGCCCAAGCCGCGCAGTCTCTCGGTACGGTGCGCGAGGGCTTCCGCGGTGACCGGGAAGAGCGCCGCGTCGCCCACGCCGACCTGCGCTTGGTTCAACTCGGCGAACGGCCGGGTTTCGCCTTCGTAGCCGGCGAAGGCGGCGGTGTGGTCGCGATGGACGGCCAGGGACCGGGCCAGCATGTAGGCGCCGACGAGCGCGAGACTGGTTCCTTGCCCTGTCAGGAAAGACGGCGCGTACGCGGCATCGCCGACCAAGCCGATCCTGCCCTGAGACCATCGCGGCAAGTGGATCTGGCTGACGGTGTCGAAGAACAGGTCGTCCGCCTCGCGCATCGCGGCGATCATCGCCGGGATCTCCCAGCCGTCGCCTGCGAAGGTCTCGGCGACCAGATCACGTTGCGCTTCAGGATCGCGGAACAGCTCGTACGGCGGCTCGGGACGGGCGGCGACCAGGAACCCGTGGACCTTGTCGCTTCCCTTGACCGCGTAGAGCGCCGCCCCTCGGCCGGGTTTGTTCCAGAGCACGCCTTCCCGCGACAGCCCGAACTCGTTGGGCATGGTGAAACCGGCGAAGCAATATCCGAGATAGCGGTGGAACCGCCGCTCGTGACCGAAAACGAGTTCGCGCGTCCGCGAGTGCAGGCCGTCGGCGCCCACCACCAGATCGAAACCGCGCCGCGCCCCGCCGCGAAAGGTGACCTCGACGCCGTTTTCGTGTTCGGCGAGCGCCTCGACGGAGTCGTCGAACACGTACTCGACGTCGTCGCGCGTTGCCCCGTACAGGATTTCCGCCAGATCCCCGCGACGCACTTCGACGTCGCTCCCCTCGACTCCGCCGACCACCGCCTGCGGATGCACGGACGCCACCTCGCCGCCCTCGGCGTCGAGGAAGGTCAGCGACCGTGTTTCGATATGTGCTTCCCGCAGCCGCGGCAGGATTCCCATCCGGCGGGCCACTTCCAGCGCGGTGCCCCGCACGTCGATCGGGTAGCCACCCCCTCGGAGTTCGTGCGCCTTCTCGACCACGGTCACCGAGAATCCGCGCCGCCGCAACCAGAACGCGACCGCGGGTCCGGCGATACTCGCGCCGGAGACCAGGACCGTGCCTTTCGCTGTGTTCATTTCCTTTACTCCCAACACTGTCACAGAGAAGCCGGGAACGGCGTTTTGCCGCCACGGCGCGACTTGCGCACCAGAAAGACGACGAGGACCGCGGCCATCGCGAAGGCGGCGGTGGCGATCGTGATGTAGGTGAAGACACCCGCACCCGAGTTCACCGTTTCGCCGCCGGCGGAAACGGTGGTCGACTTGAGCACCGCCGAGCCCACGAAGTCCAGGACCACCGATCCGATCGCCACGACGACCATGACCAGGCTGGACACGATCCCCTGCCGGTCGGCGGAGGCCAGGCCGCCCGCCACGTTGAAACCGGAGGTGCCGAGGACACCGACCGTGAAACCCAGCAGGAAAGCGAAAAAGACCGCGACGGGGAACTGGGAGACCCCGAAGAACATCCCGACGGTCCCCACGGTTCCGAGCGCGATCCCGCCCGCCAGGGTCAGGACCGGCCCGACGCGCGTGGCGAGCACTCCGGCCACGGGGCCGCCGATCATGACGCCGATGCCGGGCGCCGCGAGCAACAGGGCCAGCGTTCCCTGGCCCGCCAGGCCGTAGCCGAGCCCCTGCTCCCCCGGCACGTCGCTGACCAGCGGAATGAGCTGGAGCATGCTCTGGTACGAACCGGTGCCGAGCACGAGCACCAGCAGTGTGAGCACCAAGGGCGCGCCGAGGTTCCGGACATCGATCAGGGAATCGGGCTGCCGGCTCGAAACCAGGAACCACCTGGCGAAGGCCGCGACACCACCGGCGAGCAGACCCAGCGGACCGACGGCGAACCAGCCGAACTCCGAGCCGAGGCTGACGTAGCTGAGCACCCCGGCCAGGCCACCGCCGAGCAGCAGGGCCCCGCCGACGTCG
Source organism: Amycolatopsis sp. NPDC089917 (assembly GCF_040684635.1). Lineage (NCBI taxonomy): Bacteria > Bacillati > Actinomycetota > Actinomycetes > Pseudonocardiales > Pseudonocardiaceae > Amycolatopsis > Amycolatopsis sp. NPDC089917. The sequence continues at coordinate 23,427 of NZ_JBFBGL010000046.1, forward strand.
ATCCGGCCCGGCGTCTTGAGCGCGGACTCGGGAAGGACGTTGTGCACGCAGATCGCCATCGCGATCGCGACGGCGGCCGAGATGAGGAACAAGATCTGGAAACCGAACTCCGCGGCCAGTTTCTCGGTGAGGAAACGGGATCCGATGTTGAGCACCGCGGATCCGGAGGTCACGATGCCCACCACGATCATCGCGATCCGGGGCGCGCAGATCTCGCGGACGATCGCGACGGAAAGGAACAGGGCGGCGACGGCCGCTCCCTGCAGCAGACGTCCCGGCACGAAAACCCAGAGGCTGGGGGCCACCGCGCAGACGAGGGCGCCCCCGCAGCTGATCAGCAAGGTCAGCACGAGCACCTTGCGTTTGCCGTGGACGTCGGCGCTCTTGCCGAGCAGCGGCGCCCACATCACGCCCGCCAGCATCGCGCTGGCGTTGATCCACGCCGTCTGATCGGTGCCGAAGTGGTCGAGCATTTCCGGAAGGACGAGCAGCGGCGCGGTGATGGCCGTGTCGACCATGAAGTTGACCAGGACCAGGACGGCCACCAGGCCGATGAGCCGCCCGGTCCACCTCGTATGCGGTCCGGCGTCGATCCTGCTCTCCTGCATGAAGACTCCTTGTGCGGGATTCAGGGAGACGGCCTGCCCGCCTCAAAAACTACACTACACAGTGCAGTGTAGTAGAACTGAGAATACGATGAGAAGATGGCGACCCCGAGAGCGACCGCGCGGACACCCGGCAGGCGACTGCGGGCCGAGACCAAACGAGCGGCCATCCTTGACGCGGCCGAGGCGTTGTTCGTGTCGGACGGCTACGAACTCACCAGCGTCGACGCGATCTCCGCGCGCGCCGGGGTGTCCAAGCGCACCGTCTACGACCACTTCGGCGACAAGCAGACCCTCTTCCGCAGCGTTCTCGGACGCGCCAACGACGCCGTGGTCGCGACCGTGCGCAAGGCGATCGACGAGGAATTGACCGACGACAGGGACATTCGCGACGCCTTGCTCGGCTTCACCCGGCGGGTGACGACGGGGATGTTCCCCACTTCGGACTACGCGACGTTCAGGCGGCTGAGTTCGCAGGCCCCCGTGGCGCCACGGCTACCGGAGGCCGCGCGCGACCAGCCCGAACAGATGATGGAGGAACGCTTCGCGAAGTTCGCGGCGGACGGGAGGCTCCGGCTGACCGATCCGCGGCGCGCCATGCAGCATTTCGTAGCCCTGACGATGCGCCTGGTCCTCGACGTGACCGACGAGGACCGAACGGCGGGAGAACCGGAGATCCTCGGGATCCTCACCGACGGGGTGGACGTGTTCCTGCGCGCCTATCGTGGGACTTGACGGGAGCGCCGACGAAGGAGATCACGTGACCGGGTTGAGCGAACAGGTCCGCGAGTGGGTCGCGGCGGCGAAGTTCTGGCATCTGGCGACGGTGAACCGGGACGGTTCGCCTCACGTGTCGCCCATGTGGATCGACGTCGAAGGCGAGTACATCGTGTTCAACACCGCCGTCGGCCGGGTCAAAGAGGAGAACCTGCGCCACGATCCTCGCGTGTCACTGTCCTGTATGGACAGTGTCAATCCCTATGACCGGGTGGTCGTCCATGGCCGGGTGGTCGAATTCGTCGAAGGCGACGAGGCGGAGCAGAGCATGGACCGGCTGGCGAAGAAGTACGTCGGGACCGACCGGTTCGAATGGCGGATCCCGGGTGAGCGACGGGTCAAGATCCTCGTCGAACCGACCCGCGCCCGCCATGTCGTCGGAGTCGAGCCTTTCCGGCGCGGTGCCGAGCCCGGCGCCTGATCCCGGACCTACGCCTCGGCGGGCACGAGCAATCCGAACACCCGCACCGCGACCCGGCCCTCCGGCAGCGGCGCCGGGCTGTCCGCCACCACCGCCTCACCACCGGACCACGGCTCGCTGTCCAGCAGGACCTCGTTGTTCAGCAACTCGCCGTCGTTGTGCGCGGCGAACAACCGGAGCCCGTGCACCTTCCGGCTGAGTTTCTCCGCGCGCAGCGCGTCCAGCAACCGGTCCAGAAGTGGCCCGACGGGTGGCACGTTCTCGGCGAAAAGGGTGATCTGCGCGCCGATCACCAGGTCGAACACGCCGTCCGGATGGTCGTACCGCTCGCGCTCGACCTGATCGGACGCGGAGCCGGGCAGCAGCAGGCCGTCGATGATCGGGTGCAGGGCCCCGGTGCCGAACATGTTCACCGCACGGCCGATCGCGTCACGCCACGTGGCGCCGTGCCCGGCGAAGCTCTCGACCAGCCACGGCTTGGCCAGCGCGGGATGCGACACGGCGAAATCGACCTGCGCCATCACCATCCCCGCGGGAGCCGGATGCACGACGAGCGTCCCATCGACCTTCGTGTCGTCGTCGAGCGGGATTCCGTGCTCTCGCAGGAACTCCTCGAACACCGCCCGCGGTGACGGCACGCCGCCGTCACCTTCGCCGGCGGGTTCCAGATCCTTGAACAGCCTCGGCTCGCCGAGTTCCAGGTCGGTGAGTTGCGATCCCGCGTTGAGAGCCTCGTTGATCACGGCGAACGTACTGCTGCGCAGCGCGATCCGCTCGAACTCCGCCCGGCTCGCGTACTGGGCGCGTTCGAACGCGGCCACGAAAACCGGCTCCTGCGCGAGGAGGACCTTCCCGCGCGAATCGAGCACAGCGTCCGGGTACGTGACGTCCGGCAGCAGGCGCCGGACGTATGCCATCGGCAGGAAGACCAGCAGTCTTTCGGCCAGCCACGGCTCGACTCCCGCGCCGGTCAGCCCTTCCCACACCTGCTCGTCGCCCGGCGGTTCCTCGCCGGCGCAGAACGCGGCGATCCCGACCTCGATCGCGGCGTCGAGCCCCCATGATCCGATCACCGCCGAAGTCTATGCGCGGCGACGAAGGCGGCGGCGACCCGCCACTGGCACACTCCATCGTTTTCGATGTATCGTTTCCGATATGAAAGCCGGTGAGCTGTACCTGCTCGGCAAACACTTGATGGAGCTCGCCTCCCAGGGCATGCGCGACGACGCCGATCCCGAGGTGCCGGAGATCTACCTCGTGCTGATCTCGGTGATCGTCGAGGCGCCGGGGCTGTCGATCAGCGAGCTGACCGCGCGCACCGGTTTCGCGCAGAGCCATGTCTCGGCCGCCGTCGCCAAGTTGCGTGAACGAGGCGCGCTTCGCACGCATCCGGACCCAGCAGACCGCCGCCGCACGCTGGTCACCCCGGCCGACGGCCTGATCCAGGCGGTCGCGCGACGTCAGCAGCGTGACGCTGAGCAGGTCCTCGCCGCCGCGCTCGCCGAGCTCGATCCGGACACCGGCTCGGTCAAGGAGCGCGCCGCGCGTCTGGTCCGGGCGGCCGACGAGCTGTACCGCCTGCTCACCGCGCGTGCGCTCAAGGTGGGCGGGGACGCTCTGATGCCGCTGCATTCACTGGCCGAAGAGGTGACCGGCAAACCGAAGAAGTAAAGGGGGAGGAAACACATGGACTACCCGTTCGCGGCGACCGGACCGCTGCGCTGCCCGCCCGAACTCGTCCGGAGACAGGCCGAGGAACCCGTCAGCCGCGTGCATCTCGCGACCGGCGAGGACGCCTGGCTCGTCACCCGCTACGACGACATCCGCGCCCTGCTGGCCGATCCGCGATTCCGCGTCTGGCTTCCCGGGGTCCCCGCGACCGGCGCGGACGATCTGCTCTTCACCATGAACGGCCCCGGACACACGCGGCTCAGGCGCATCGCGGGCAAGGCACTCACCCCGCGGCGGGTGGAGCTCCTGCGACCGCGAGTGGAAACGATCGCGGAGGACCTGGTCGCGAAGCTGATCGCGCAGGGGCAGCCCGCGGAAATCCTGGAGGGGTACGCGATCCCGTTCTCCCTCGCGGTGCTGAACGAGCTCCTCGGCGTCCCGCCGTCGGCGCGTGACGATCTGCGGGCCTGGGCGGACGGCATGCTCGCGGTGTTCACCGCGCCGAGCTACGAGGAGATGACCGAGGCCGCACGGAAGCTGGGTGACTACCTCGCGAAACTGGTCGAGGCGAAACGCCGCGCCCCCGGCGAGGACCTGCTGACCGGCCTGCTCCAGGCCCGTGGCGACGACGGCGACACGCTGTCAGCGGACGAGGTCACCCAGCTCGCGTTCGCGATCCTGCTCGGCGGATACGTCCCACCCGCGAACGCCTTGGCCCAGATGGTGCTACGGCTGGCGGCCGAGCCGGATCTTCCCCGCGATCCCGCCACACTGCCCGCGCTGATCGAAGAGTTCCTGCGCCAGGACGCGGGTTCGGCCGCCGATCAGGGACGAGTGGCGATCGAGGACACCGAGATCGGCGGGGTGCCGATCCGCGCGGGCGACTTCGTCCTCGCTTCGCTGCGCGCGGGCAACCACGACCCCCGGCGGTTTCCCGATCCCGTACTGGCCGATCCCCTTCGCACGCAAGGACATCTCACCTTCGGCCACGGACCGCACCATTGCCTCAGCGCGGCACTGGCCCGGCTGCACCTGCGGACCGGCGTCACCGCCCTGCTGGCGGCCGCGCCGGGGCTGCGTCTCGCGGTGCCTTCCGAAGAAGTCGCCTGGCGGCGGATGTTCCTGACGCTCCAGGGCCCGGTCGCGGTGCCGATCGCCTGGTGACCGCCCGCGCGGCCGGCCCGGCGGGAAATCCACCGGCCGGCCGCGCGACGCCGTCCCTCAGTTCCGTGCTCCTTCGGGCTTCGGGATCGGGACGCAAGGGAACTTGCGGTCGTCGTAGAACTCGGTCTTGCCGGGACCGCACAGTTCCATGTCCCCTGGGATGTCCGCGTCGTCCGCGAGGTGGAATCCGACGACGCCGATGACGGTGTCGCCGGCCTCGATGTCGGTCCGGGTGATGCCGCCCGCGAGCCACGTCCGGGTGCGCCACGTGTTGTCGGCGACCTCCTTTTCGAGCCCGGTGGCCGGACTCGCCTTGAGGTAGCAGACGTCGGCGCTTTCGTTCTTGTACCCGTTGCAGGTCCCCTTCGAGAGGTTGACCTTGGCTTCGAGGAAATCGAGCCTGGCCCCCTTCACGCCGCGGTCGGGCAGTTCACCGGTCACGGCCAGGTAGACGGCGAGATAGTGCTCGCCAGGCTTGGCGGATTTCCCGGCCAGCTCCGGCGTCCACACGACGTCGACGGGTTTCACCTGGATGCCCACCGGCGCGCCCGGTTCCACAGTGGACAGAGCCTTTCCGGGGAAATCGGCGAACCGGGTGTACTTCGGACCGGCCTCGCTCGCGGGCGCGCCGTCCGGCGCGGTGTTGTCGCCGCCGCTTCCCGAACACGCGCCGACCAGGACCGTGAGACCCACGACGAGCGCGGGCAGAATGCGTTTTGCCATGTGTCGTCCTTCGTCGAACGTTCGCCGGTCAGCTCCGGGCGCCTTCCGGTTTCGGGATCGGGACACAGGGGAATTTGCCGGTGTCGACCGAGTCCTCTTTGGTCGGTCCGCACAGCTGCAGCCCCTCGGCCTTCTCGCTGTCCGTCACGCTGAATCCGACGACGCCGATCTTGGTCTCGCCCTTCCCGATGTCCCTGCCCATCAGGGAATCCGCCTGCCACTTCTCGTCGCGCCACGTGTTGTCGGCGACCTCGTCCCTGAGATCGCTGGCCGGATAGGCCTCCTTGAAGCAGTACTTGGGGGCCTCGTCCGGCGCGTACGGGTCACATTTCTTCCCGCCCGGGTTGTCGTACCGGAGTTGCAGGTACTTGATCTTGGCCTTCTGCACGCCGCGATCGGCGAGTTCGCCGGTCACCGCCACGTAGACCGCGAGGTAGTGGCTTCCCCCTTTGGCAGGCACGTCGGCCAGCGACGGGGTCCAGACCGCGTCGACGGCCTTCACCTGGATCCCCAGGTCCATCCCCGATTCCGTGGTGGCGAGCGCCTGGCCGGGGAAGTCGGCGAACTGCGTGTACTTCGGACCGGACTGGGTGGTGGCCGGGGCACCGGACGCCGCATCACCGGCGCCCGCCGCCGAATCGCCGCCGCCGGAACACCCGGCGACCAGTAAGGCGATGCCCGCGACCAGCGCGGACAGGAGCCGAGTTGACATGTGGAGCCCCTCCGTCAGAGACATGTGACATTCTCAAGCTGAGTGTCACTATGCACTACGACGCGACGGCGCGCAGCAAGGTTCCGAGGTTTTGGAGATGCGATCGGACGAGGGCAGGCCCCGCGTGACGTCAGGTCGCGCGGAGGACGGCCGCGCCGTTCACCCGGTCCGCAGCCAGATCGGACAGCGCACGGTCCGCCTGATCGAGTGAATACGGTCGCGTGCTCACCGCGAGGTGATGATCTCCGGCGAAGCTCAGGAATTCCCGCGCTTCGACGCGCGTGTTCGCCGTGACGCTCCGGATCTGGCGCTCCTGGAACAGGTGCCGCTGATAGTTCAGCGAAGGGACGTCCGAGAGGTGGATCCCCGCGATCGCCAGCGTCCCGCCGCGGTCGAGTGCTTCGAGCGCGGGCGGCACCAGTTCGCCGGCGGGCGCGAACAGGATCGCCGAGTCCAGCGGCTCGGGCGGCGGCTCCGTGGCTCCCACCGCGGTGGCCGCGCCGAGTTCCAACGCCAGTTCGCGCGCTTCCTCGCTGCGGGTCATCACGTGCACGGTGACACCTCGGGCGATCGCCACCTGCGCGGTCAGATGCGCGCTCCCGCCGAATCCGTAGACGCCCAGCCGCCCTCCTTCGGGCACGGCGGCGCGTTCCAGCGCGTGGTAGCCGATCAGGCCGGCGCACAGGAGCGGAGCGAGTTCGTCGTCGGTGTAGCCCGACTGCAGCGGAAGCGCGTAGGCCGCCGGGACGACGGCGAATTCCGCGTAGCCGCCGTCCTCGTCCCAGCCGGTGTATCGCGAGCCCGGGCAGAGATTCTCCCTGCCACGCAAGCAGTATCGGCAGGTGCCGCACGTCTCGCGCAGCCACGCGATCCCGGCACGGTCGCCGACGGCGAATCCGTCCGTCCCGGCTCCCGCGGCGACCACCTCGCCGACGACCTCGTGCCCCGGCGTCACCCCCGCCCGGTGCACGGGCAGATCACCCTCGGCGACGTGCAGATCGGTGCGGCACACGCCGCAGACCAGCACCCGGACCAGCAACTCCCCCGCACCGGGCCGCGGAGCGGCCACCCGTGACCAGTCGAGCGGCCCGGAGGCCATCGGGCCGGGGCGTCCGACCCGCCAGGCGTGCATCCGCGTCGGCAATTCCTGCACGTTCGGCCTCCTCGGTCGCGCTCGCCACCCTCGTCCAGGATGGCGCGCCCGCGGCGACGGCGCATCACCCCGTGGATACGACAACCTTGGCGCCGGCCCCGAGGCGAAGGGGGCTTTCCGCGCGTGCGATGACAGGAAAGTCCCCTTCGCCTCGCTCGTCGTCGCCGGGCACCAGTCCGTGAAGGCCTCCTTGAGGGCAGAGTCCCTCAAGGAGGCCTTCACGGACTTGGCGCACGGAGAAGCCGGGCAAGTGGCAGGTGCTGGTGGTGCGGGTTCCGGCGGCGGGTCGCCGTGTGGCGCGAACTGCGCCGGATCGGGGCACTCCCCTGATGACCGGCTGCGCGGTGTCGCTGCTGGCGCTGTGTTCCGCGTTGGCGCAGCCGTGGTCCGGCCGCGCCGGTGACGACGGACGGCTGCGTACCGGCGTCGGCATGGCCGGTGGGCTCGGCCTGGCCGCGGCCGGGATGGCTTGGGGCGCACTGGTTCCCGGAGTCGCCGGGATACTGGCGGCGGCCGCCGCCATCGGCGTCGGGGTCGGGCTGGCGACGCCGCTCGGGTTCGCGCATCTGGCCTCGGTGACGCCGCCCGAACGGCTCGGGCAGTCCATGGGCGCGGCCGAGGTCGGCCGCGAACTCGGCGACGCCGGGGGCCCGCTACTGGTCGGCGCGATCGCGGCCGCGGCCACCCTGGGCACCGGCCTACTCGGGCTCGCCGCCGTGCTCGTCGTCGCCGCGCTGGCCATCCCCGGCACGCGGACCGCCGCTCGCTGACACCAGTTTCCCCAACACCTCACGCAGGGCCGCCAGTCCTTCTTCCGGCCGGTCCCAGAAGACCATGTGCCCGGCATCCGGGACCTCGGCGAATTCGGCCGACGGATTGTGCTCGACGGCTTCGGCCGCACCGGCGGCGGTGACGACCGGGCTCGCGCCGCCGTACAGGAAGAACGCCGGCGCGGGCACCTTCGGCCAGTCGTCGAAGAAGTCTTCGGCTTCGAACCCGGCGTGGGTGGCGGCGATCGCGGCCCGGGAGCACGAAGAGAGCCAGCGAGCGCGCAATTCCTGTTCCCGGCGCAACCATCGCGGCCACGACCGGGCCACCTCGTCGGCGTCGGTTCCTCTGCGGGCCTGGTCGAGCTGGCCGAGGAAAGCGTCGAGAGTGGTCGGGTACGGCCCGCGTCCGGGGCCGCTCAGCGGGGGGTCGACCAGCACGGTGCCACGAAGGGACAAGCGGCCGGTGACCGCGGCCCGCGCGGCGATCCGCGCGCCCATGGAGTGCCCGAGGAGGATCGGATCGCGCAGGCCGAGTCCGGCCACGACCGCTTCGACATCGGCGGCGTAGCCAGCGAGGTCGTAACCGTGCGCGTCATCGGACAGTCCACGGCCGCGGACGTCGAGCACGAGCGGGCGCACGAGATCGGTGAGCCGCCGCGCCACGAAGTCCATCGTCACCGCAGGGCTGGTGATCCCGGGCAGCACGAGCACCGGGACGCCGTCGGCGGGTCCGTAGTCGAGCACGTGCAGCCGGACCTGCCCCGACGTCACCCAGCGGCTGGTCGCGGGCACGTCGCCGAGATCGGCCAAGGCGGGCTGGGTGAGCGTGCGGCGATCCGAGGTTTCCGCGAGATACGCCACCGCGTCGTCGAGGGCGACGACGTCGGCGTACTTCGCCTGCAAGTCGAACAGGGCGGCGTCGTGTGGCCCGCGAGCGCGGTCGCCGCAGGCTTCCCGGACGACGAGCGTGGCGAAACCGGACTGGACCGCGTCGACGGCGGTCGCGCGGACGCAGCCCGAAGTGGTGGCGCCGCAGACGAGAACGGTGTCCACGGCCAAGCCCGAGAGGTGGGCGGCCAGCGCGGTCCCGTGGAACGCCGACGCGCCCTTCTTCACGACGAGATGGTCGCCGTCGCGCTGGTCCAGACGCGGATCGAGGGTGACGGCGTCGCTTCCTTCGAGCAGCGCCCGCATCCCCGGCGCTTTCCGGAGCCAGGCGACGGAGTCACCGTCCGCCTCGGCTCTGGTGTAGGCGATCGCGGTGTGGATCACCGGGACGCCGTGCCGCCGGGCTTCGGCCACGAGGGCGGCGGCCGCGGTCACTTCGGCGGTGAGGTCGGCGCCGCTGGGGAATTCCGGTTCGGTGAATCCCCGGGTCAGGTCGACCACGATCAGCGCCGGACGCGATCCGCGGCGTGCCGCCGCGCCGAAACCGGCCCGGTCGTACACGGTGTCGGTTTCGGCCCCGTGCAGGCCGGGCTGGTCATCGACGGGCACGCTGCAGCTCCTTGATCAGTTTGTCCTGGGTGCGGATCCGGCCCAGCAGCCAGCCCTGGAACAGGCCGAGCGCCGCGGCGGCCGCGATGACGCCGTAGCGCTTGACGCCCGCGGGAAGCAGCACGGCCAGCCCGTCGACGGCTTCCGGAGCGGCGGCGGGAACGGCCTTGGGGACGGACGCGGGTTCCGCCGGGCCGGGCCGCGCCCGCAGCTGGTCCGCCAGGTTGCGGGCGAACTGGTCGAGCAGCCGGGTGGACACGGCGCCGATCGCGCCTTTGCCGAACTGGGCGAGTTTGCCGCGGATCGACAGGTCGGTGCGGAGCTCGATGGTGGCGCCTCCGGGCGCCTCGCGCACGGTCAGCGTGACCTCGGCTTCGGCGTCACCGTTGCCGTGGCTGTCCGCTCCCCTGGCCAGCAAACGCAGTCTGCGCTCGTCTTCGGTGACCTCGGTGAACCGCACGGTGCCGGAGTAGGCGGCGGTGATCGGGCCGACCTTGACCTTGACGCGGCCGAGGTACGCGTCGTCCTCCTTGCCGTCGAGGGTCGCGCCGGGCAGGCAGCCCGCCACGCGCTCGACGTCGTTGATCAAGACGAAGACCGCGCCGGGATCGGCCGGGACGGAAAGCTGGTTCTCCAGGATCACGCTGTCGCCTCCTTTTCCGCGGCGTGGCAACGGCGGACGGCCGTCTCCTCGACCGCGTCCACGATCGTCTGATATCCGGTGCAGCGGCACAGATTCGCCGACACGGCCTCGCGGATCTCCTCGCGCCCGGCGTCCGGCCGCTGGGCGAGGAACCCTTCGGCCAGCATCAGGAATCCGGGCGTGCAGAACCCGCACTGAAGACCGTGGTGCGCGCTGAAAGCCTGCTGCAGATCGGAAAGTTCACCGTCGCGGTTCAACGACTCGACCGTGCGGATGTCGGCGTTCTCCGCCTGGACGGCGAACATCAGGCAAGCCCGCACCGGTTCTCCGTCGACGAGGACGGTGCAGGCGCCGCACACCCCGTGCTCGCAGCCGACGTGGGTGCCGGTGAGCCCGAGGTCGTGGCGCAGGACGTCGACCAGGGTCTTGCGCGGCTCGACGAGGACCTCGTGTTCGGAATCGTTGACTTTCAGTTCGATCAGGTGCCGGTCGCTCATGTCGGGACGCTCATTTCCCCGTGGCTCACCGCGTCGAGCGCGGCGAGCACGGTCTGCGGATGTACCGGGGTCGCGTCGAGTTCGACGCCCGTGTGGCGCAGGGCGTCGTTGACCGCGTTCAGCACGGCGGCGGGCGCGCCGATGGTGCCGCCCTCCCCCGCGCCTTTCGCCCCGTTTTCGGTGAACGCGCAAGGCGTTTCGAGGTGGGTGACGGAGATGTCGGGGATCTCGGTGGCGGTCGGGACGAGGTAGTCGATGAAGCTCGCGGTCGACGGCTCCCCGTTGCCCGCGTACGTGATCTCCTCGAACAGCGCGCCGGCGATGCCCTGGGCGATCCCGCCGCGGCACTGTCCGTCGACGACCTGCGGATGGATCACCACGCCGCAGTCCTCCACGCACGCGTAGCGCAGGATCTTGATCTGACCGGTCCCGGGATCGGCCTCGACGACCACGGCGTGCGTGGCGTTGGAGAAGGTGCCGTCGCCGGGAACATCGAAGCTCGCCGTGGCCGTCAGCGTCGGTTCGACGTCCTTGGGCAGCAGATGACTGCGCAGGTAGGCGACGTCGGCGATCTCCTCGAACGACGCGCGCCGCTCGGGGTCGTCGATCTGGACGACGCCTCCGTCACCGTCGAGGCGGACGTTGTCGGCGCTCGTTTCCAGCAGGTGCGCGGCGATCTCGCACAGCAGTTCACCGAGCTTCCCGGCCGCGAGGGCCACCGCCGAGCCGCCGATCGTCACCGAGCGGGACGCGAAAGTCCCCCAGCCGTAGGCGATGCGTTCGGTGTCGCCCTGCCGGAGCTTGACCTGGTCGAGGTGCAGGCCCAGCCGGTCGGCCACGATCTGCGCCAGCGTCGTCTCGTGCGACTGGCCGTGGTTCATCGTGCCGCTGGTGACCACGACGGAACCGGTGGTGTCCATCCGGATCTCGGAGATGTCGAACCCGGGGACCACGGCCATCTTCCGTTTGGCGAAGGCTCCCGAGCCGTATCCGGTCCGCTCCGAGAAGCAGCAGTAGCCGATGCCGATGTGCCTGCCTTCAGCGGCGGCGCGGTCCCGGATGTCGTACCAGCCCTCGTCGCGGATCGTGGCTTCGGCGAGTTCTAGCGATTCGCGGTAGGTGCCGGGGTCGTAGGTGATGGCGTTGACACCGGTGTACGGGAACTGGGTGATCACGTTGCGCCGCCGGATCTCGACCGGATCGAGCCCGAGTTCGCGGGCGGCGCGTTCCATGACCCGCTCGATCGTCATGACGTATTGGGGACGGCTGACCCCGCGATACGGCGCAGTCGGCGCCTTGTTGCTGGCGATGGCGCGAGCCCGGACGCGGTACTCGGGCACCTGGTACACGCTCGGCATCTCGGCCGACGCCATCAGCGGCTCGATCCCCGCCGTGAACGGATAGCAGGAATAGGCGCCCATGTCGCAGACGACGTCGACGTCCAGCGCGGTGATCCGCCCGTCCCCGTCGAACGCCGCCCGGGTGCGGTAACGCTGTTCCCTGGCAAGGAATCCCGCCGTGAGCGCCTCACGGCGGTCCTCGATCCATTTCACCGGCCGGTTCAGCCGTCGTGCCGCCGCCGCGACCGCGATCTCCTCGCGGCCGACGACGCATTTCTGGCCGAATCCGCCGCCCATGTCCGGGACCGTGACCCGCACGGTGCGTTCGGCGACCCGCAGCGAACGCGCCATCGCCGTGCGCACCTGATGCGGTACCTGGGTACACATCTGGACGAGCAACTGGTCGTCGCGATCATCCCAGGACGCGACCACTCCCCGCGTCTCCAGCGGGAGCGCGTTCTGCCGTCCGCTGTTCGTGACGACCTCGACCACCGTGTGAGCCGCTTCGAACGCGGCGTCGACGCCTGGTGTGTCGAACATCGAGACGTCGACCAGCACGTTTCCCGGCGCTTCGTCGTGCACGAGCGGCGCGCCCTCGGCGAACGCCGTCTCCTCGGACACGATCGCTTCGAGCGGCGCGTAATCCACCACGGCGGCCTCGACACCGTCCTCGGCGCTGTACGGATCGCGTGCGACGACCAGCGCGACCGGTTCGCCGGTGAACCGCACCTTCTCCCGGGCGAGGATCGGCATCGCGGTCGGCGAGAACTCCTCGGGCGGACGGTCGAGCAGCGCGACGATGTCACCGAGCTCCAGATCGGCCGCCGTGTACGCGGCGACGACCCCTTCGACCGCCAGGGTGGCCGACAGGTCGATCCCGGTGATCGTGCCGTGCGCGACGGTGGAGCGGACGAACGCCGCGTGCAGCAGGCCGGGCAGCTGGATGTCGTCGACGAACCGGCCCCGGCCGGTGAGCAGGCGAGGGTCTTCGCGCCGGGGTACCGATGCCCCGACCCAGCGCCCGTTTCGCCCGTCGAACCGCGCGGTCATCGCGTTTCTCCTTTCTCCCAGGCTTCGTGCAGCGCCTGGGTGACGAGGGTGCGCGCCAGCCGCCGACGGTAGGCGGCGCTGCCCGCCGCGTCGTCGGGTGGATCGATGGCCGCCGCCGCGGCCTCCCCGCATTCGGCGAACAGCGCCGGTCCGGGGGCGCCGCCGGCGAGCACGGCCTCGGCCTCGGGCACCCGGACGGGCGCGGGTGCGACGCCGCCGAGCACGACCCGTCCCCCGGCTTCGGCATCAAGACTCACTGCGGCGTCCACGATCGCGAAGTCACCGTGGCGGCGGGCGAACTCGGTCAGCGCGGCCTTCGGCGCCGGTCGGGTGAAGTTCACGGCCGTCACGACCTCGTCCGGTTCGACGGCCGTGGTGTAGAAGCCGTGGAACATCTCCGCGGCCGGGATCTCCCGGGGACCGCCCGGGCCTTCCGCCACGATCACCGCGTCGAGCAGCAGCGCGAGCAGGCACCATTCCGCGGTCGCGTCGCCGTGCACGATGCTGCCCGCCACCGTGCCGCGCGACCGGATCGGCAGATGCCCGACCCAGCGCATCGCGCGGGAGAGCACGGAGAAATCCGGGCCGAGCTCGGCGATCTCCACCGTCCGATGGGTGACCATCGCACCGATCGTGAGGACGGATCCGTTGCGCCGCAAGGCGTTCAGCGCGGGTTCCCGGCGCAGCGGGCCCAGGTCCACGAGCGCCGTCGGCCGGGCGAGCCGGAAGTTCATCATCGGCATCAGGCTCTGGCCGCCGGCGATGAGTTTCGGGTCCTCGCCCGCCGCGGCGAGCTCGCCGAGCAGGCTGACGGCGTCGGTGACGTCGTGGGCCCGGTGGTAGCGGAACGCGGCGGGCTTCACAGGGCGGACCTCGTGGCGGGAGGCGTCTCGGTGACGGGTTCGGACGCGTCGACGATCCGGTCGAGTTCGCGGCCGCGGGTCTCCGGCGCGCCCATCATCATGAACGCGACCGCGGCCACCACGAGGACACCGAGCACGGTGAAGGTGAGCGGCAGCCCGAGCACCGGCCAGAGGACGCTGCCGAACAGCAGCGGCGCGAACCCGGTGATCGCCCGGCTCGACGACGACGCCCAGCCGAAGCCCGAGGCGCGGAGTTCGGTCGGGTAGAGCTCGGAGACGTAGGCGTACATCACCGGGATGACACACAGCGCGAACAGGCCGAACGCGCCGATCGCCACGACCGCCGCCGCGGGCGAGTCCAGCAGCAGCGAGAACACGACCAGCGACAGCGCGGTGAGCGGCCCGGCGACGGCGATGATCCGTTTGCGGCCGACCTTGTCGACCAGGAGCACGGCCACCGCGACCCCGACGATGCCGAGCGCGTTCATCAACGCGGTCGAGGCGAAGGCGGCGATCTCGCTCAGCCCCTGCGCCTTCAGGATGGACGGCATCCAGCTGAGCGCGGCGTAATAGACCAGCATGACGCTGATGAACAGCGACCACGCGACCGCCGTGATCCGCGGGTTGTACGCCCATACCCGGCGCAGCTGGTCGAACGCCGCCGCGATCGCGCCGCCCCGGGTGTCCTCCACGACGGCGGGCGGGATCGAATACGGCTCCGGTGTCGTCCCCGTGCGGCGGACGAGGTCGTCGATGACGGCGCGTGCTTCGGCCTCACGGCCCTTGCGGACCAGGTACAGCGGCGATTCCGGCACACCGCGCCGGACCCAGAACAGCAGCAGCGCGGGCAGGATCATCAGCACCAGCATCCAGCGCCAGTTGCCCTGGACCGGGAGCAGCACCGTCGCGGTGACGGCGGCCAGCGTCGTCCCGACGGGCCACCAGCCGTCCATCGCCGACAGGACCCGGCCGCGATGGCGGCGTGGGGAGAACTCGCTGACGATCGCGTAGTCGACCGGGATGCAGCCGCCGAGCCCGATACCCGCCAGGAACCGCAGGGCCAGGAAGGTCTCGACGTTCGGGGCTAGCGCGCCGAGCACGGAGAACAACGCGAACAGCAGGAGCGTGACGCTGAACGCCTTCTTGCGGCCGATCCGGTCCGCGATCGTGCCCCAGACGACCGCGCCCACGGCCATGCCGATCAGGTTCGCGGTCGCCACCAGTCCCTTGGTCCCGGCGGACAACCCGAATTCCGTCCCGACCAGCGGGGTGAGGAACCCGTTCAACGCGACGTCCCAGGCGTCGAACATGTAGCCCAGCCCGCCGATCAGGAAGATCTTTCCCTGCACGCTCCAACGCCAGGGCAGGTCCTGGACGATCTGATCACCAGTACGCATGAACCGCTCCGTTGCGATTTGCCGACCAGCGCGCCTCAGCGGGCGAACTGGTAGTGGATGGACTCGGTGTCGGGGTCGGTGAGCGGGCTGCCGTTCCACAGCCAGTCGTAGGACACGTCGGATTCGCCGTCGAAGCGCCGCAGCTTCTCGTCCCGTTCGCGCTGCTCGGGACCGTCGGGCAGGTGATAGAAGTCCATGTTCTGCAACGAGGCGTCCTGGACCATCCCCGCGTGCTTGGCCCGCCGGTCGACATAGCGGACGAGGGCACCGTCGATCCCGTCGCGCGTGACACGGCCCAGCTCCTCGGCCAGCACGGCCGCGTCCTCCATCGCCTGCGAGGCGCCTTGCGCCTGGTACGGCAGCATCGCGTGGCACGCGTCGCCGAGCAGGGCGACCCGGCCGTCCACCCACACCGGATCACGGCGCCGACGGTACATCGCCCACACCGAGACGTCTTCGTCCTTCGCCTTGGCCAGCATGGTCGGGACCCGATCGTCCCAGTCGTGGTACTCGGCGGCGAGTTCGGCGGCGGTGGCGGGCCCGCTCCAGTCCCTGGCGACCGCTTCGGTGCACGGCACGATCGCGACCACGTTGAGATACTCCCCGCCACGGATCATGTAGTGCACCAGGTGTTTGTTGGGGCCGTACCAGATCGTGGAGTGGTACCGGTCGGCCAGGAACCGGGTGGCGGGGTCCTGCGCGATCAGGTCGCCGGAGATCAGGGCCCGGTAGGCCATCTCGCCCGAGAACGCGAGCGTGTCGTCGAATCCGGCCAGGTCGCGCACCGAAGACCGGATGCCGTCCGCCCCGACCACGACGTCGCCCGTGAACCGGCGTCCGTCGGCGGTGAGCACGGCGGGCCGGTCCGGCACCGTCCGGTCGAGTTCGACCACCCGCGCGCCGGTCGCCACCCGCACCACCGGACCGGCGCCGTCCGGGTCGAGACAGGCGTCGAGCAGGACGCGGTGCAGGTCGGCGCGGTGGTAGTGCCAGTAGGGGGCGCCGTACTGGTCGATCACCCTCCCGCCGAGCGCCAGCTGGGCGATGATGCTCCCGTCGGCCCAGCGGCGGCGGACCTGGTCCTGCGGCTCCGTCCGCACCCGCTCCAGGTCGGCGCGCAACCCGAGTCCGATGAGGATCCGGCTGGCGTTCGGCGCGGTCTGGATCCCGGCGCCGATCTCGCCCAGTTCCGGTGCGGCCTCGACCACGGTGACGCGCAGGCCCCGTTGCCGCAGGGACAACGCCGCGCAGAGCCCACCGAGCCCGCCTCCGACGACAACGACCTCAAACGACTGACTCGCGGCCATGCCCGCCTCCCGTCTTCGTCACGGCTTTCGCTCCACCGAGCAGGCTTCCGGCACCCGGCACCGTCGGCTCGACGCCGAGTTCCGAGAGGATCCGGTACGTCGTGGCGGTCGCCGCCGACAGGACCGGGATCCCGACCTCGTCCTCCACCGGCTGGATCGCGGGCAGCGACGGCATCTGGACGCAGGCGGAGAGCACCAGCGCGTCCACATCGGACAGATTGAGCCTGCGATGGTGCTCGTGCAACCCGGCCGGGTCCAGCCGCGCCACGGCGAGGTTGTCCGGCACCTCGAGGGAAAGCGCGTCGGCGACCTCGAACCCGGCGTCCTCGATGTAGTCCGCCACCGCTTTGGTCAACGGCTTCATGTACGGCGTGATGATCGCGACCTTGCGGGCGTTCAGCGCCGCGAGGCCGGACAGCAGCGCGCCGGCACTGGAGACGACCGGCGACTCGCAGCCCTCGTCGCGCAGCACGCGCGTGATGTCGTCCTCCGCGGTGCAGTGGTAGCCGGGGCCCTGGGCCATGATCGCGACCAGGCACGCCGTGGCGACCACGTCCGGCCGGGCGTCGGCGAGTTCGGCCGCCGCCCGGCCCGCCTGGGCGTTCATCGCCCGCAGCTGTTCGGGTTCGACGTGCCGCATCCGGGCCCGCGCGGCATGGAAGACGAACCGGTCCCCTGGCTCGATCTCCTCCCTGGCGCGCAGCATCCGCGGCAGCTCGGTCTCCATCGTGAGGTTCGAGCTCGGGACGATCATCCCGATGTGGTGGTCGCTCATCGGCGAGCCGCCGGACGCATGTCGGCCACGGTCAGCTCGCCGTTGTCGACGATCAGTTCGTCGTCCAGGTACAGGGAATTGCCGCGCATCGGGATGTCGAAGTGGCACGGTGTGTCGTTCGGGCCGCCCAGTTCGTTGTTGGGCCCGATGGAGAACATGACGTTGCCGTAGAAACTCCGCAGTTCCATGCCCATCCCGCCGGGGAACTGGGTCAGGCCGTGCCAGTGCGCGCGTTCGTCCAGGCCCCAGCCCACGTGGCTCATGCCGTAGCCGCGGGGGTCCTCGAAGCTCTCGATGTACGAGCGCAGCAGATCCGCGTCCAATCCGGACGATCCGGCGCCGCCGCGGATGTCGCGGATGAAGCCCTGCTCGATGGTGATCTCGACCGGGGTCTGCACGTAGGTGTTGAACGGCAGCAAGACGTCGCCGGGCGACAGCACGATCTTCCCGTCGACGCCGTCGTCCGCGCCGCCGGTGAACACGAACGCCGCCGGCCAGTGGTCCCAGCGGCCTGGGGTGTCGGTGTAGCCGTATTCGGACAGCGTCGGATACACGCCGAGCTGATAGGTGACGTCCGTGCCCGCCGGGCTGGTGATCCGCATCGTGCCCGCCTTCGCGAGCAGCTCGGCCCCGATCTCGACGCGCTCGCGCAGTTCCTTCGTCGGCATGAGCCGGGCCAGCAGTTCGGGCGGCTCGACGGCGGTCAGGATCCGCGTACCCGCGTCCTGGATGGCGAACTGTTCCTTGCTGAACAACAGGAACGTGCAGTCGACCACCATGTCGACGCTCTTGAGCGCCTCGACGGCCAAAGGGATGTTCCCGAGTCCCGAATCGCCCACCGCCCACGCGCCCGCCGCGCTGGACGGCGAAGGCAGCCGCATGTGGTAGGCCGAAGCGCCCAGCTGCTGGGCGGCCCACAGGAAGGCGTCGGCGTACTCGGCCCGCTCGCCGCCTCGGGTCAGCACCACCACCGTCTCGCCCTCGTGCACCCCCGAGAACGTCAGCTGGCGCAAGCAGATGTCGTTGAACAGGTTCTGGTCCATCGTCGAACACCTCCACACTAATCCGAGCACGTACTATCCGAGTACGCTCTTTCATCCGAACACGTACTATCCGGATGCGCAAGAGGTCGCCGCGGGCGGATCTCGGCGGCCTGCCCGTGAGCGACCGTTCGGACACGTAGGATCACTGCGGGGGCCCGGGCAGCGGGTGGAGCCGACAAGGAGAAGGCGATGGGTGAACCGGCGCGCACCGGCCGACGCAGGGACGACACGGCGGCAGTCACGCCCGCACCGCCCTCGGATCTGCTGGCGGCCCCCGGCTACGGCGCCCGGCGGCTCTACCAGGCCTACCTCGCCGCCTGGAACCGGCACGTGGACCCGGTCCTGACCGGCCCGCAGTTCGCGGTCCTGTCCGCGGTCCGCGCCTACCCCGGCAGCGACCAGAGCTCACTGGCGGGCGCCGTCGCGCTCGACACCTCGACGATGGCGGACCTCTGCCGCCGGCTCGAACGGCGCGGCCTGATCAAGCGCGTCGAGTCCCCGCACGACGCCCGGCGCAAACTCCTGTCCCTCACCGACGAGGGCAAAACGGTCCTGAGCCAGGTGAACCGCCGCGCCCGACGGCTGGACAAGGCACTTCTGGGCGGCGAAGGCGATGTCGACACGGCGGCGCTGCTGAACGCGCTCGGTGCCCACTGGGAGCGGATCGCGTCGGTCGACAAGCTGCGCTGACGACGGCCGGTACTCGCTCAGCGCGGCTTCGTATGGGCAGGCACGCGCCCAAGTCGCGCGAGATCGAGAGGGTAACGAGCGGCGAGAACTACGTGCCGGATCCGGGTGCGGCAGCCGGAAGGTCCATGATGCCGGTGGCCTGCGACCAGGCACAACGCCACGTGCCGTCGACAGTGATGTAGACGTCGGTGTGCCAGGCCTCGTGCCGCGGGATGTCCGCGCCGTCGACGGTGAGTTCGATGACGCACTGGTAGCGGAGGACGACGACGTCGGTGCCGACGATGGCGTCCACCTCGCTGGTCAGCTCCAGTTCCCGGTAGGCGACCCGCCCGCTGGTGAGGAGATCCAGGTATTCGGACTTCGTCCACACGGCGCCGGTCGGGTTGCACAACCGGTACTCCGCGGCGTGCAAGCGTTCGTAGGTGTCGCGGTCCACGTCGAGGAGACACCGGATCCGATCCTGCTCGGCCTTGATCACTCGGCCGGCCACGTCGTCGGTCATACCCGCTCCTGGTCACTCGTCCGGTTTCGGTGGGCGACGGATGACGGCTTCCGCGTAGGTGTCGGGAAGATGCGCGCGATGCCTTCGCGAACGGCTGCCCAGTCCGTCGCGGGCACGTGCTGCAGTGTGACGGCGAGGGATCGTGAGCGCTGCTGGTGTTCGTGGCGGAGCTGGTCGAGGTCGAGCCGGATGTCCGGAGCCAGCCCGCGGGTCTCGATCTCGGTGATACGCCTGTCCATCGCCTCGATCAGTTCCCGGTCGAACTCCTCCACTGCTTGCAGGAACAACTCGGTGGGGACGCTTGCCCGTCCTTGCCTTGGCACCGCGCAGTCAAGTCCGTGCTCGGCGGTGTGCCGCCAGTCGACGGTGATCATGTCCCGGTCGGCGATCGACCGCCACCAGACGATGTCTGGCGAGGCTGAGAGGTAACCGGTGTACAGGAAGTGGCTGCTGTACCAGTCGAGAGCTGTCTCATCGTCCTCCGCGGCCGCATCGCACCAGGCGTCTTGATCGCCGGTCAGGTGGTCGACGAGGTCCGCGGGCACCGGTTCCAGCACAGACGGCAGCATTTCCTGGACGTCCTCCCACAGCCGGACGACGTAGTGGTCGAGCCCCTCAACGGCGTTCGACGGGTGCCGGAACAGCTTGTGCCCGTCCACCTCGATCCAGTACCAGCCGTCCGTCAAAGCGAACCAGTGCAGACCGCGCTCACCCCAGGGCTCCACCTCGGCCAGCGGCCTCAACCGGAAATGAAAACGGATCACCGTCGCAGTGTGCTCATTGCCTTGCACTGCTGTCGAGCACTTTGCCGGCGCTCTACGACGCGGCGGGCTGGTCGGCGACCGTGTTATTTCGGGTGCGTCGCGCGCTGATCCGTGGCAGGTTCGCCTCCGTGCCGGACGAGCATCAAGCAACGACAGGGAAACGACCGAAGCCGGATGTTCATATCGTGCGTCTGACGGGCCCGGTGCTCGACTCGCTCGCTCGCGGTGATCTGGCCGGAGCAACCGCGACCAGCCCGGTGCCGCTGACCGCCTACCTGACCGGATCGGACCGGCGTGGGCTGTGGCAGCGGCGCAGCAGGCAAGTCGCGGCGGATCCCCACAGCGCTGCCTGGGTCACCGGCATAATCTGGGATCGGCAACACCTGTCGGCCGTCGGAACAGCCGGCTACCACGGGCCTCCCGACACTTCGGGAATGGTGGAGATCGGCTACGCCGTCGACCCGTCCTACCGTCGACGCGGCTACGCGCGAGCGGCGCTGGAGTCGTTGCTGGCACGGGCCGCCAAAGAGCCGCAAGTGCACACCGTCCGGGTCACGATCGGCCCCGACAACAACGCCTCTTACCGGTTGGCGTCACAGTACGGCTTCGTCAAGGTCGGCGAACAATGGGACGAGGAGGACGGACTGGAGATCATCTACGAAGTCCCGGCGGATCACCGGCAGGGCGGCCTCTAGGGTCGGTCGCATGTTTTCGATCGCGCAGAGAACGGCGGTCCGGGACACTCTTCTGTCCTGGGCACGTGATGATGCCGAGGTGAGTGCGGCGGCGCTGGTCGGCTCCGCCGCGACAGGACGTGAGGACGCGTGGTCGGATATCGGGTCCGAGGCGGAGCCCGGCGAGGTCAGCGCACGCTGGACCGCCCAGCTCTATGCCGAGTACGACGTGGCCCACCATCTCGATGTCATGGCCCGAGGTGTCCTTTATCGGGTTTTCCTCTTGACCAGTTCGTTGCAGATCGACATTTCGTTCTGGCCGGACGATCGGTTCCGGGCGACCGAGCCGGGATTCGAGCTTGTGTTCGGGAAGGCGAACACGCCGACGAGCCCGGCGGGCCCCGACCCTGATCACCTCGCGGGGATGGGCTGGCTGTACGGGGTGCACGCGCGCTCCGCGATCGCTCGGGGTCGCCGATGGCAGGCGATGCTGATGCTCGACGGTGTGCGTGACCAGATCATCGCGCTGGCCTGTGTCCGCTCCGGCCTCAACCCGCACCATGGCCGGGACGCCGACAAGCTCCCGTCCGAACTGCTCGACGAGCTGGCGCGGGCACGCGCCCGCACGACGGACGACCGCGAACTGCGCCGGGCCAACGAGGAGTCCATCGAAGCGCTTCTCGGGGAAATCGCCCGCCACGACGAGACGCTGGCGCAGCGCCTCGCGCTACCGGCCGAAGCTTTCGTCCGCCCCTGACAGCCCGATCGGCTCAGGCCGCGCGGCCGACCTCGGAGACCAGTTCCCGTACCGTCGCCAGGGTTTCGTCGGGATGGTCGAGGTGCACGCTGTGCGTCGCCCCCGGCCAGCACTCGACCCGCCCGCCGAACGCGGCGGCGAAACGCTCGTGGGAGCGCCGCATCGCGGTGTCCGGCTTGCGGTCGGCGGTCACCACGACAGCGGGCAACCGAGGCAGGGCGGCGCCCCGCACCTCCTTCGACAGCGCCGTGATGCCGCGGACCGCACGCCCCAGCGTCGGGAGGTCGGCGTCCGCCGTCCGCACGAACGCGGCTTCGCAGTCCGGCCGGAGATCCTGACGTCGCGCGGCTCTGAGAACGGCGGCTTTGACGACCCGCGGAAACACGTGACGCAGCACGGGAACGGTCGAAAGCTTGCCGAGCACACCCACCGCGCGTTCCAGACCGGCGCACGTCCGGGGATCGTCGATGGGCGTCGGGTCGAGCAGGACCAGGCCGGCGACCTTCTCGGGGTGCTCGCGGGCGAGCAATACGGCCACGGCGCCGCCGAGACTCTGCCCGACCACCACGACCGGGCCGCAGTCCAGGCTGTCGATGAGCGCGCTCAGGTGGGACGCGGCGTCCGCCAGCGCGCCGTCGTCCGTCGCGGTGCCGGTGCCCGGCCGGTCGTGCACGATCACCCGGCAGCCCGGGTCGGCGACGAGACCTTCGACCAGACCGGGAAAGAAGCCGTCACAGGATTCGGCACCACCGGGCAGCAGCAGGACCGCCTGCCCAGACTCGCCGTGGACCCGGACTCCGCCGTTTTCCATCCGCGCTCCTCGTCTTGTCGATCATTCAGCGTAGCGCGGGCTTGTCCCCCGCGAGAGCTACGCGGAGGTGTCCACCGCGTGGTGACGATTCCCGGCCGCCGAATCCGTAGCGTCGCCGCGTGAATCGTTCTCTCATCCCAGGAGTTCACCATGTCCCGTAAGGCATCCGCTCTGATCGCGCTGTGCTGCGCCGTGGCAGGCGCCGCGCTGTCGGGCTGCGACGAAGCCACGGAACCGGAGTCCGGATCGCCCGCGAGCGGCAGCCCGGCGGCCGAGCGTGCCGCGTTCACCGGAACGCGGAAGATCAAGGTCGGCGAGCGTTCGGTGAACGTGTCCTGCACGGGGAATCCGGTCGGGGGACGGCCTGTCGTCGTTCTGCTGCACGGCGGAGGCTCCAGCGACCAGCCCGACGGGCCGCAGAGTTTCGAGACCACCGGGAAGATCCTGACCGGGGTGCTCGACCGGATCGCCGGGGGCAAGCCGGTCGTGCTGGCCGGGCACTGGCTCGGCGGGCTGATCGCCGCCGGGTACTCCCCCAGCGCCTGCCGACGTCGACACGCCGGGCACCGGGACCGCTTCCGACGACGGCACGATCGACGTGAACCCGGTGGACGTTTCCGTCACCTGTGGCGAATCGGGGTCCTTGGTGCCCGGTTCACGGCCGCACGACGTCAGCGCCACGACCAGGAGGAGCCCGGCCGCGAAAATCCCGGCCCTGTTCGTGCGCGTCATGTCATTTCCCTGGGGCGGAGATGGTGATGTCCCGCCCGGCGACCTGACGGGTTCCTTTGACGGACACGTTCCCGCCGATGGCCACCGCTCCCGAGTCCCGCACCTGAACACCGGGGTGACCGGTCGCTTTCATCCGCTCGACCAGTTCAGAAAGCGAGGCCGCGAAATCGGCGTCGGCACTCAGGATCTCGTCGAGATGATCTTCGACTGCGCCCTGCAGTCGCTTGTTGTCCGGCTGCTCCGCGAGGCGGTCCAGCGCTCCCGACGCCTGCGCGAAGTCCTTCCTTGACTCCTTGGTCGACGACCTCGCTCGCGACACCGGCCAAATGTCGGCCATAACTGATCAAGAACGACGTGATCGCCGCCGCGGAAACCGCGTCCATGCCACCCTCCCGAACCCCTCTGGCATATCCGGTACGCCGTTCAGCGTACTCATTTCGGGGAATTGGGGACAGCTGCACGGAACCGTCTCCGAAATGACATCCGAATGGCAAAGTTCCGGCCGAATTCGGTGATTCTTTTTCCGGCTTCCACGAAAGGATGAACGAATTTCGATAGTGTTCGTGACATGAGACATGACACCGCGTCCGTGATCCTTGTCCGCGCCTGCCTGCGGGGGAACGCGGGCGGCAGCCCGACCGCGGTGGTACTGGAGGACGCGCCGCTGACCGACGACCAGCGGCGTGAGGTCCCCGCCGCTCAAGGCACCTCGCACGCCGTCTTCGTCCGCCTGCCGGGCGACGGTCCGATCGACCTGCGGTTCTTCACGTCGGCGGGAGAGCTGCCCGCCTGCGGTCACGGCACGATCGCCGCCTTGGCCGCCCTCGCCGGCGGCCGGCGGCGTTTCGAAACCACGCTCCGGACCGGCGACCGTGTCTTCGAAGGCTGGTGCGAACCGAACGGGAGGTCGTCCGAGGCAGCGTTCGACCCCGGTCCGGTCAAGCACCGGGAGCCGGACGCCGCCGAGCGCTCGCTGGTGTCGGCCGCACTGGGGTTCGAGCCGGAGCTGCGCGTCGCCGGGATCGGCCGGGAACGCGTCCTGGCGTCCGTGCCCGACCGCGCCACGCTGGCGGCCCTGACGCCGGACATGGACCGTCTGCGCGACGCGTGTGACCGCTCCGGCCTTCTCGGCGTCTACGTGTACTCCCGGCCGTCGGTGGAAGGGTCGCTCGCGGCGCGGATGTTCGCGCCGTCCATCGGCGTCCCGGAGGACATCGCCAACGCCAACAGCACCGCGTGCCTCGCCGCGTATCTCGGGACGGCGATCAGCGTGGACATGGGCGACAGTCTGGGCAGCCCGGCCACCATCACGGCGACGGGCCGCGGCGGCGAAGTCCGGGCAGGCGGCCGCTCACTCATCGAAGCCGAATTCCCCCTGCACGCTTTTCCCTTTCACGGAAAGGAATCCGGAAAACCGTAAGATCTCCGAAAGGTCGGAACCCGCGCCGGGAACACGCCGTCGGATCGCCCATTCAGATCCGCACGGAAGGTGAATCCGATGAGCTATCCAGACCAGCAGAACACTCCGGCGGGGCCGGCGACCGTGAAGCCCGGCCTCGCCGTCGGGATCTTGATCGCCGTGATCGTCTTGGTCGCTTTCTGCATCACCGGTTTCGCCACTCCCGGATTCCTGCTCGGCAAAGGCGGCAGCACCCCTCCGCCCGCACCGTGGTCCAGCCCGGTGCCGACTTCGGCACCCACGAGCAGCGAGGAAAGCCCCACCAGCACGACGATCAGCCGGGCGACGCGGCCGAGGGTCACCGTGACGAGGCGTGCGCCGCGAACGCCGGAGAAGGGAGTTCAGGTGATCACGGACTTCCTCGGCAAGATCGCCGGGGCCGACAAGGCGGGGGCGATCGCCTTGGCCTGCGAAGAGCAGAAGAGATTCATGGACGACAAGATCGATTCCCTTCTCCCGCTCGGTTCCCGCGTCGCGATCACCAGGACCAGCGGGACTTCCAAATTCGTTCTGGCGGACGTCGCCGGAACGGTCGAAAACCGGTCCGCCAAGGGAACCGTGATCGCTGATCGCCTGGACGACGGGAGCTTCTGCCTCACGACCTTCAGCATCCGCGACGCCTGACGCCGCGCCGGTCAGAACTGCGTTCGCCGGCTTTCCCTCGCCACGACATCGGGAAGGTCGGCCAGGCGGCCCAGGCCGTTCAACGGCTGCCGCATCCGCGGATTGGCCCGCAGCCGATCCGCGTTGCGGTCGAGGAAAGCCCAATAACCCGCGGTGAACGGGCAGGCGTCCGCGCCCACTCGTTTCTTCGGGTTGTAGGTGCAGCCACCACAGTGGTCACTCATCCGGTTGATGTACGCGCCACCCGCCGCGTACGGCTTCGTGCCGACGACTCCCCCGTCCGCGTACTGGCTCATCCCGATCACGTTGGCGGGCATGACCCACGGGAATCCGTCGACGAACGCGGTGGCGAACCAGGCGGTGAGCCCGGCCGGGTCGTAGCCGCGCTGCAGCGCGTGGTTGCCCAGCACCATGAGCCGCTCGATGTGGTGGGCGTAGCCGCGGTCCCGCACGCCGGCGAGGGCGGTGCGGAGGCAGGCCGCCTCGACCGCGTCGGCGTCGAGTTCCCGCCACCACCGGGGCAGCTTCCGGTGGGCGTGGAGTTCGTTCCTCTTCAGGTACTCCGGCCCTAGATGCCAGTAGAGGTGCCAGATCCACTCCCGCCAGCCCAGGATCTGCCGGACGAACCCTTCGACACTGGCCAGCGGCGCGGTGCCGGACAGATACCGTTCCTCGGCCCGCCGGACGACGTCGAGCGGGTCGAGCAGGCCGAGGTTCAGCGGCACCGACAGCAGTGCGTGCGACATCGACCAGTCGGCGCCGAGCATGGCGTCCTGATGGGGACCGAACGTCGCGAGCCGATGGTCCAGGAACCGGTCCAGCGCCTCCTCCGCTTCGCCCTGGCTGACGGCGAAACGGCGTGGGCCGTCGACACCGACGGGATGGATCTCGCCGTCCTGTTCCGCCTTGTCGAGGTCGGCGCGCACCTGATCGTCCACGTCGTCCTCGGACGGGAACCAGGGTGCGGGAACAGGCAGCGTCGACCGGCCCGGTGGCGGACGGCGGTTGTCGTGGTCGAAGTTCCATTTCCCGTCCGCCGGGCCGCCGTCCGGGTCGAGCAGGACGCCGAACCGGCGGCGTTGATCGCGGTAGAAGTCCTCCATCACGAACCGCTGCCGTTCCTTCGCCCAGGTCGCGAAGTCCTCTTTGGACCGGACGAATCCGGGTGTCGGAAGCACTTCGGTGACCAGACCTTGCTCTCGCAGACGCCGCACGAGGGTCTCGGCGGCGTGCGAACCGGGTTCGTGCACCACGACCGGCCGCCCGAACCGGCGCAGTCCCTCCGCGTAGGTCGGCGCGTCGACGATCCGGGCTCGGTCGCCGAGATCCGCTGCGAGCCGCCGGATCCCCGCCTCGACCAGGTGGATCTTCTGCCGGTGGAACGGGCGGCGCGCGAAAGCCGCGGCCGAGCGGATCAGCAGGACCTCACGGTCCCGGTTCCCGTCCGTGCCGTGGAAGTGCGGTCCCAGCTGATCACCGAACAGCCACAGCGGATCGGGATTGCTCTTGTTTCGATTCATTATCGACGCGATGCTAGGGCTTCAGGCCTTCAGCCGCTCGGCGGCGAGGTCCATCGCCTCGGCCAGGTCGTTCACCCAGGGCGCACCGCGCACGTTGAGCCCCTCCCAGCCAGGACCCGCGACGGCGACCTCGAAACCGCGGCGCTGAAGGCGCTGGCGCAGCAGGTTGTCGACGGTCGCCGGGGACATCGACCACAGCACGACCAGCACCGGATCGAGCTTGGCGACCATCCCGGCCGTGGTCTCCGCCGGCACCATGTGCCCGAGATAGACGGCGGGGATGCCGACCTCCGCCATCGACGCGCGCAAGACCTCGACGGGCAGGCTGTGGCGTTCCTCGGGACAGCACGCGATGAGCACGCGCCGATCCGACGGCGTGTAGGCGAACCGGGCGACATAACGCTGGAGCGCGTAGGAGACTTCGCTGGTGAGCGCCCACTCGGACTCGAAGCACACGTCGCCCCGGCTCCAGCGGAGGCCGAGGTCGCGCAGGATCGGCAACAGGATCTCGGTCCACGTCCTCGCCGCGCCCATGGTGTCGAGCGTTTCGTCCAGCAGAGCCGCGATGACCGGGAAGTCGAGATCCTCCGCGGCCCGCTCGATCTCGCCGAGCCGCTGGTCGAGGGAGATCTCGGGAACCACATCGTCCATGCCGGAGAACACGGCGGCCGCCGCCTCGCGCGGCCGGATGCCGCGATCGATCAGCCGCCGCATGTACTGGAGCTTGCGGACGTCGTCGTCGGAGTACCGGCGATGACGCCCGTCGGGCCGCAGCGAGGGACCGACGCCATAGCGCGCCGCCCAGGTCCGGAGCGTCACCGGCGAGATGCCCAGTTCCTCGGCGACCATGCCCGGGGTCCAAGACCCCGCGCTCACCTCATCGACGTCCATCGACACCTCACGAATTCAGGTGTAGTCCTCCCTGCGCGGGCGCACACCGCGGCCAGCTTACGAGATCACGTCTCGTTCCGACCGCCGCGACGACGCCGCCGCGCGTGTCTTCCCACGACGACCCGCCTGGCCCGCGAGTGCGGTTGAGTTCCCGGCGGCGCCTCGGATCGACCGGGAGGGGGCCGGCTTCCGCCGGGCGCCGCCGGGCTCACGGAACCCGGCGCGAGGGGGAGGGTGGCCGGGCCCGCAGGGTGACGAAACGGCACGTCACCCACGTTTTCCAGGTGGTCGTTCGCGCTTCGTGAGCGATCCACGACGATACACGAATTGTGCAACGGTTGCGAATCGATCCTGCGAATGGCGGTCAGCCGAAAGAGTGTCAGTCGAGGCAGAACTCGTTGCCTTCGATATCCCTCATATTGATGCACGACTCGTTTTCCTCGTCGGCCAGCAGAACCCGATCACGGACCGCGCCGAGCGCGACCAGCCGGGCGCACTCGGCCTCGAGAGCGGCGAGGCGTTCTTCTCCCACGAGCCCGGTGCCGACCCGAACGTCGAGATGGACCCGGTTCTTGGCGACCTTGCCTTCGGGAACACGCTGGAAGTACATCCGCGGCCCCGCTCCCGTGGGATCACCGCACACGAACCCCGCGTCCTGCTTCTCGGGCGGGAGCGAACGGGTGTAGTCGTCCCAGGTGGCGAACCCCTCCGGTGGCGGCGGCACGACATAACCGAGCACCTCGCACCAGAAACGGGCGACACGCTCGGGTTGCGCGCAATCGAAAGTGATCTGGACCTGTTTGACCGACGTCATCGAGCCACCCTAATCGTTGTCCGAACTGATCAAGCCCGCCACGCGCAAAGCGCCCCACAGCCGCGCGGGCACCTCCACGGCGAAGGATTCCGCGTTGCGCCGCGCCTCCTCGGCGGACCGCATCCCCACCGCGATCCCGGCGACGGCCGGATGCCGGAGCGGGAAGGCCATGGCCGCCTGCGGAAGTGTCACGCCGTGTGCCTCGCACACGTCGGCGATCTCGTTCGCCCGCCGCACGACATCCGCTGTCGCGGCCTCGTAATCGAAACGCGCTCCCTCGGCCGGGCGCGGCACGGCGAGCAGCCCGGAGTTGAAGATCGACGCCGCGATGACCGAGACGCCGCGTTCCTCGCACGCGGGCAGGAAAGTGTCGAGCGCGCTGTGGTCGAGCAACGTGTGGCGGCCGGACTGCATGACCACGTCGACGTCGGTCTCCCGCACGAGGGTGGTCAGCATGGCCGTGTCGTACATGCCCGCGCCTATCGCGCCGACGACGCCTTCGGAGCGCAGTTCCGCCAAGGCCGGGTATCCCTCGCGCAGCGCGTCGTCGAAGTATTCCTCGGCGTCGTGCAGATACACGACGTCGATCCGGTCCAGCCCCATCCGCTCCAGCGAATCCTCGACGCTGCGCCTGATGCCGTCACGGGTGAAGTCGCGGACACGGCGATGCGTCGCGGGGACGTGGAAACCGGCCGGATCGCTCTTCCCGTCCGGGTCCTGCGGCACCAGCAGACGGCCGACCTTCGTCGACAAGGCGTAGGAATCGCGCGGCCGCGAACGCAGGAATTCGCCGATCCGGCGTTCGGAGTGCCCGATGCCGTAATGCGGCGACGTGTCGTAGTACCGGATCCCGGCGTCCCAGGCGGCGGCCAGCGCCCCCGCCGCCGTCTCGTCGTCCAGTGGCGCGAACAGCCCGCCGAGCGGGCCGCCGCCGAACCCCAGCCGTGTCACCTCGACGTCGGTGCGCCCGAGTCGCCGCGTCTCCATCCCCGCCCCCTTGATCGCTCACCGTGCACGGTGCCACATCGGGGGCGGATCCCGCCTGGCATTTATCGAGGACTCCCGGAGGGCCAGTCCTCACAGGACACGACCTCGAAACCCCGGCTCGGAAAGACCCTGTCCAGGAGGAAGTCGTGTATCGCCTCGTCGCCGTCGGCGCAGCCGTCGCGCAACACGGTCACGTGATAGCCGCGGTCCGCCGCGTCGTAGGCCGTCGCGGTCACCATCGCGCTGGTCGCGACCCCGGCGATCGCGACGGTGTCGACTCCCCGCGCGCGGAGCACCAGATCGAGATCCGTGCCCGCGAACGCGCTGGCACGGCGTTTCAGCACGATCACGTCCTCGCCGGCGACCGGCAGATCGATCCCGGTTCCGGCCGAGCCTTCGTGGAAGGTGTCACCGGACTCGTGGAACGTCTTGAACAACGCGTTCCCCGGAGGCAGGTCGGCGCCGTTGCCCCGCAACGCGAAGTGCACGAACACGACGAGCGTGCCTGCCGCGCGGGCACGGGGCAGCAGTGCCGTGAGCGGCGGCAGGACTTGCTTGGCGAACGGGTAGTTTCCCGTGATGCCTCGCTGGAGGTCGCCGATGATCAACGCGATGGTCATGACGGGAAGCTACCAACAGGTGAACCCGATCGTCCGTATACAACCGGCCGTGCGACTGGTTAGCTCCGGCGTGTGACGATCAAGAGTGTGCTGCTCGCGGTGCTGGTGACCGTCGGCGTCGTGGTTCCCCCTCCCCCGCTCGCGGCCGCCGAAGCCGCGGCGGATCCGGCGGGCTGGGTCGCGCCGCTCAGCACGCGCGGCCGCTACATCGTCGACGCGGCGGGCGACCGGTTCAAGCTCAAGGCCGCCAACTGGCACGGCGCGAGCGGCACGTGGAACGGCTCGGGCGACGTGAACGATCCGAACTCGCACCACGCGGGCGAGATCGCCTACCAGACGCCGCTCGGGCTGGACCGGGTCTCGATCGACACCGTCATCGACGGGCTGGCACAGCTGGGCCTCAACAGTGTCCGGCTTCCCTTCTCCAACGCCATGATCCACGACAGCGCACCGGTTCCCGCCCTCCCGGCGAACCCGGAGCTGCGCGGCCTGACCCCGCTGCAGGTCTACGACCGTGTCGTCACGCGGCTGACCGCTCGCGGGTTCGCGGTGATCCTCAACAATCACACGACCACCTCGCGCTGGTGCTGCGGTCTCGACGGCAACGAGCGCTGGAACACCGCGCAGACCGAGCAGCAATGGCAGGACGACTGGCTGTTCATGGCCCGCCGCTACGCCGCGAACAAGCGGGTGGTCGGCGCCGACCTGTACAACGAGGTCCGCCGCAACGTCTTCGACGATCCCAACTGGGGCTGGGGCAACGGCACCGACTGGCAGCGCGCGAGCCAGCGGGTGGCCGATCGCCTCCAGACGGAGGCCAATCCGGACCTGCTGCTCATCGTCGAAGGCATCAACTGGACCGGACTGCCCGTGGACGGCCTCCCCCACGGCAGGCCCACCCTGGAACCCGCCCGCACGCTGTCGCATACGCTTGTGGACTCCGGGAAACTGGTCTACGCCGCGCATTTCTACGGCTACACCGGTCCGAACCATTCCGGGGCGACCGGCACCGGCGAGACCCACGATCCGCGCTACCGGGACCTGTCCCCGCAGGAACTCCGCGATGTCCTTTACCGGCAAGCGTTCTTCGTCTCCGCGGAGACCGGCAAGCATTACACCGCGCCACTCTGGATCAGCGAGTTCGGCGAAGGCCGCAATACCACCGACGCGGCGAGCCGGGCCTGGTTCGAGAACTTCGTCGGCTACCTCGCCGAGAACGACACCGATTTCGCCTACTGGCCCGCCGTCGGTTTCCACGACGGCAGCGAGAGCAACGGATGGTCGTTGCTCTCGTGGGACACCGCGGGCCGGCGCGTCGACGTTCTCGACGGCACCGACTGGCGTGGCCCTGCTTGGCGACGGCTGGTGGACTCGCCGTCCCGCACCGGGCGGATCCCGGCGGCCGAGCGCTGGTCGATGCTCAATCTCGACTACGCCGATTTCCAGGCCTCCCGCAAGGTCCGCGCGACGGCGGACTGGAATCCGGGCGCGCGCAAGGGTGCCTGTCCCGACGGCCAGCGGCTCACCGGCCTCGCCCATACCGGCAACCGGGGTCTGTGCACCGGCACGCTCGCCGTCCCGGCGGGATACTCCGTGGTCCGCGGCGAGACCTATGTGGACACCGACTGGGCGTCCGGGTACACGAAGGTCCAATGCCCGCCCGACCACGCCGCCGTCGGCTACAGCGTCCAGGGCGCGGCGTTCTCCGCCCTGCTGTGCGGCAAGTCCGCCACCCCGCTGGGCCGCGCCGGCCGGACGGTCTGGTTCGACCGCGGCGACAACCGCCCGTCCGGATCTCCCGGCGGTGACTTCGCCTCGGGCCACTACAAGGGGCAATGCGCTCCGGGCGAGTACGTCGCCGGTGTCGCGTACACCGGCCGCGTCGGCTCGAATCGCACTCCCGACGCGCTGCTTTGCCGCTCCTGAGAACGAGGTCGTGAATGGCCATTCGGGTTCTGTTGAGGGGTAAGGCAAATGCGGTGTGCCCGCCGCTCTCGCGCCTGCCGGGGCTTCGGGTGTCGCGAAAGCCACTTTCGCAACGTTGAAGGTTGCGAAAGTGGCTTTCGCAACGCTTCCGGACCTCCGCCGACCCCGACCTGAGAGGAAGGGGACTTTCGGCTCGCGTGATGAGGAGAAAGTCCCCTTCACCCTGCCCGTCCCCTCCAAGCCCACTGTCCGTGAAGGCCTCCTTGAGGGACCCAGGTTCCCTCAAGGAGGCCTTCACGGACTTGGCCCCGACGCGGTGCGCCCGGCGGGGTCCTCAGGCGACGAAAATGCAGAACGGGTGCCCCGAGGGATCCGCGTAGACGCGCAGGGGTTCCTCGGGATCTTCGCTGCGGTCCAACCGGAGCCGCCCGCCGAGTTCGAGGACGCGGGCGTGCTGCGCCTCGAGTTCCTCGACCGAGTCCACGGTCAGGTCCAGGTGCAGTTGCTGAGGCACCGGCTCGGGGTCCGGCCAGCTCGCCTCATCCAGCCTGTCGACCTGCTGGAAGGCGAGCTGCGCCCCGCCGTCCGGATTCCGCAGCACCAGCCAGTCCTTGTCCTCGGCGCCCGGCCGAGGCGGTTCGTCACCCGGACGGTAGTTCCACACCAGCAGACGCCGGTAGAACTCCGCGAGGGCGCGGGCGTCGGTGCAGTCCAGCACCACCTGACGGAAAACCGGGCCTTTCTCCTTCTCAGCCAAGCCGTTCACCTCCGAAACCCGCGGCCTCACGCCGGTCGAGCACCGCGAGAACCTGTTCGCACCAACGGATGTTCTCCTGTTCGAACGCGATCCCGCGGGCGAGGGTCAGATACGGCCCGACCCGGGGCGCGGTCGCGAGGAACTCCGCCTCGCCGGACTCGCCGAGCAGGCGGTCCCGGAGGCGTTCGAAACGTTTGAGCTTCGTCTCGGCGGCGGCCATCCTGTCCGCGACGGCGTGCTGGATCCGCTCGTCGTCGCCCGCCTCGACGGCCTGGATCTGCACCAGCAGTTCGTCGCGGATCGCGGTCGGCTTCGGTGCTCGCGTGGTGAACTCGGCGAGTTCGGCGGCGCCGGCGTCGGTCAAGGAGAAGAGCCGTTTGTTCGGACGTCGCTCCTGTTCGACGATCCGGGCGGCCACCAGGCCCCGCGACTCCATCTTGTCGAGTTCCCGGTAGAGCTGCTGAGGGGTCGCGGTCCAGAAGTTGGCGACCGACGCGTTGAAGCCCTTCGCCAGGTCGTAGCCCGAGGACTCGCCGTCCAGGAGCATCGCGAGGATCGCGTTCCGCAACGCCATGACGCGATGATAAGGGTCGACCCCGATTAGTCGCAAAGTTGAATAGTCACTTTGATGGACAGCAGCCCCGGTGATCGCCTAGGCTCGCCGATGTCTACTCAACAAGTTGACTATGAGGAGATCGTCATGCCCACGTTCCGTCAGGCAGTCGAAGCGAAGGACGCCGCCGCGATCGAGGCGATGCTCGCCGACGACGTGGTCTTCACCAGCCCGGTGGCTTTCAAGCCCTACCGGGGAAAGGCGATCACCGCGGCGATCCTGCGCGGCGTCCTGCGCGTGTTCGAGGACTTCCGCTACGTCCGCGAGATCCACGACGGCGCGCACCACGTGTACGAGTTCGAAGCCACGGTCGACGGGCTGGAAATCAACGGCTGCGACCTCTTGACCTTCGACGCCGACGGCAAGATCACCGACTTCAAGGTGATGGTCCGGCCGCTGCGGGCGGCGGAAGCCCTCGCGGCGCGCATGGGCGCTCAGTTCGAGGAGATCCAGGCGGACGCTACGCGTGCTGCCGCCGCACCATCTCGCTGATCCAGACGGGCGCGAACGGGGACGTGCAGTTCGGCGGCGTCGGGTAGTCCTTGAGCACTTCGAGGCGCTCCCCGATGCCGATCGCGCGCGCACGGTGCCCGGCGTGGTCGATCCCGATCTGCGCCAGGCAATGGTTCATCGCCCACTGCAGCCGATCCGGCGCGGTCTTCATCTCCGCCTCGATGACATCGAGCAGCCGGGTGAGGTCCAGGCCCTCGGGCTTCTTCGCCACCCGTTCGGTGGTCAGCGCCCAGCCCGCGCTCGCGACCACGGGATCCGGATCCTCGGACCAGGCCAGGCGGAGCTCCTCGGCGTACGGGTTCTTCTTGACCACGTAGTTCACGAGCCAGTCGTGCACCTTCGGGGTCCGCGCCTCGCGCACCATGCGGTCCAGGTCGTCACGCCCGAACGCCTTCGGACGGCAGATCAGGAGCGCGAGCAGCTTCGCCGCGGTGTCGTCCGTTTCCCAAAGCTCCGACGCGAGCTCCTGCTGGGTCTTCAACCGCTTCGCGAGCGCGCGCAGCTTGCCGAGATTGACCCCGTGGTCGTCGCCGTGTTTCTCGTTCACCTGGCGTGCGCGCGGATCCTCGAGCGCGGCCAGTTCGGCCATCACCTCGGCCGTCGTCGTCCCGGTCACTTCGGCCTCCCGCCCACCGCGTGTGGCGTTCAGCCTACGAGCCCTGTGGCTGCCGGGACCGGCCTGGGGCGTCCCGGTCCTGGAGCGACTCAGAACTCGCCGTCCTCCTCTTTCATCAGTTCACGGAGCTTCATCAGCCCGCGATGCTGCTTGACCCGCACGTTGCCCGGTGTCAGGCCGACCGCGGCCGCGGTCTCGGTGGCCGTCAACCCGACGACGACCCGCAGGGTCAGCACCTCCCGTTGCGACCTCGGCAGCTTGGCGACGAGCCTGCCGAGACGCGCGCCGAGGTCGACGTCGAGCACGTGGTTCTCCGGTTCGTTGCGGACCGATCCGGCCTCGGGGAGTTCTGCCACGGGGTCGGATCGGTCGCGGGACACCACGCGGAAGGCGTCGGCGACCTTGTTGGCCGCGATGGCCCGCACGAGGTAGAGGAAGGACCCGCCTCGATCTTCGTAGACCGGCAGCATTTTGAACACCGCGAGGCACACTTCCTGCGCGACGTCGTCGGCGGACAGGTAGGAAAGGTCGCGGCCGCCCATCCGTGCACGGCAGTACCGCACCAGCATCGGCTTCACGACGGCCAGCAACGCGTGGACCGCGTCCGGGTCACCGGTCTTCGCCGCCAGGACAAGGGGATCGAGTACGTCCTTGGTCAGCCGCCCCGACGGGCGCGACACGGTCTCCAAAGTGCTGTAGCCCTCGACTTCATCGCCGACCGGGACGGCCGTGCCGGTCCTCTCGTTCGCGGTGTCAGTGGCGGTTCCCATGTTCTCTCTCCCGGGCGTCACGGTCTGAATGCCCGATAATCGAGGAGTGCGGCGCCGATGTTGCGACCTGAGGTTTCTTGTCCTGGTTTTGTCAGTGAATCCGGAGGAACACCGGGCAGAACAAGGACAGTTTTCGGTTCGGCGTGATCGTCCGTAGCGAAATCGTTTCCCGGCACGACCTTGCGCGGGCATACCGGCCCGACCTCTGGGGAGAGCGAAGATGACGGATCCCGACCCTGGCTTGCCCGACGTCCACGACACCGATCGTTTCGACGTCTTCCTGTGTTTCAGCCGGGCCGATCCCGACGGCACGACGCGGATGGCCGAGATCGACGCGGCGTTGCGCGATGCGGGCCTCCGTGTCTTCCGGGACACCGTCACCGGCGAGTTCTCGCCGGTCCCCCGCGAACTCGCCGACGCGATCGCCTGTTCACGCGTCGTGCTCGTCTACTACTCACGCGCCCTTCTGGAGGGTCATGTCTGTCAATGGGCGCTGACCGCGGCCTTCGCCGCCGCGAGCCGTCACGGCGATCCGGCGACGCGCGTTCTCGTCGTCGACCCGGAACCCGGCGACGGACACATCTCCCCTGCGGAACTGGCTGACGCGGAGTTCTTCACCGGGCCCGTCACCCCTCGAACCTTGCCCACACTGGTCGGGCGAGTCCGACGCAAGGTGGCCGACGCGGCGCACCCCCTCGGAACAGGCGGCGGGGAACCACCACTGCCGCGCTCGGCCGGAAGGTACCGGGAACTCTGGGCGGTCCACGACGGCTTGCGTACCCGATCGGTCCTGATGGTGCGCGGACCGCGGGGCGTGGGCAAGACCGCCCTGGCGGGGCAGTACGCCTGTCTCTTCCACGAAGCCTTCGGCGGCGGTGTCCTGCGGTTGGGCCCGTTCGGGCATCACGCGCCCGAAGAGATGCTTCCCCAGTTCCATCTCGCGTTGAGCCGCGTGGCCGGCGACCTGCTGAGTGCGGACATGTCCGGAATGGACTTCGATCGGCTGCGTCTTCACGTCGCCGAGAGAATCCGCGCCACGGGGAAGCGGACCCTCGTCCTCGTCGACGACGTTCCGGCCGGGCTCCCTCCGAACATCCTCGACCAGCTGCTGCTCCCCGCTCCCGAAGTGTCGACGGTGATCACGAGCAGGACGGGGCGTTCTCCGTGGGATGTCGCGACCCTGGATCTCACCGGGTTGACTCCGGGCGAAGGGCTCCGGTTGTTCGGCGAGCACCGCGCACCACGGGAGGACACCGAACGGCAAGCGATACTGCGGTACATCGATCGCTGCGGCGGACATCCGATCACCGTGCGCGCCACGGCGTCGGCGGCCCGGCACTGGCCGGGACCACTCGACGACCTCGCGTTCGCCACTTCCCCGGACACCGCGCCGCACGCGATCCAGGACATCCTCGCGGGCCTCGGCCGCACCGCGTCCGACGTCGTCCGGCTGGGCGGCCTGCTGGCCCCGGTCCCCTTCCCGTTCGGGTACGCCCGTGACGTCCTGGGACTCGCCGTCGAACAGGATTTCACGGAAGCGGTCGACGAGCTGGCCGCGCGGGGAGTCGCCTCGCGCGGGGACGGAGGGCTGCGACTGCAGCCGCTCGTGGCGGAGGCAGCCGGGGCCCAGGCGGGCGACCTGCCCGATTCCGCGGCGAAAGCCCTGCTGCGTCTTCTTTCCGATGACAGGATCGAGTGCCGGGACTTCCTCCTCCAGCATGCTCGCGCGCTCGCGGAACGCACCTCCGCGAGGTACCGGATCCAGCTGCTGCGTCCGATCGCGACCGCTCACGAAGAACACCGGGATCCGTTGGCGGCGGGTGAGATCCACGCCCTGATCCTGGCCACCGAGGGCGCGGCGAGTACCGACTTCGCCGCGGCGGCCCGGGTCGAGATCGCCTGCGGGCTCTATCCGGAGGCGATCGGGCACGCGCGGCACGCGCTGCTCCTGGCACGCACCGACGCCGAGCGATACACGGCCAGGCTGGTCGCGGCGCGGGCCTTCGACTGCCAGGGAGACTACGACGCCGGTGATCGGACGTTCTGGCACGAATACGCTCGCCAGGTCCAGGGTGAAGATCGGTTTCCCGTGGTCGTGGCCGACGCGCAGGCGTCACGGCTCCGCGGACGCCCTCGGGACGCCTTGGCGTCGCTCGAAACGATCCTGCCGGAGCTGCGCGAAGATCTCCTGCTGCCGGCTCTCCTGGAATACGCGCGTGCCTTGCTGCTCGAAGACCATCCGCGACAGGCAGGCCGAATGGCAGCGGAAGTGGCCGCGGCCTTTCACAAGACCGGCAGGGATCGGCATTTCCGGTGCGCCGAAGCCGAATTGCTGCGGGCGGAGGCGACGGTCACGCTGGATCTGCGAAACCTCCGCCCGGACCGCTCCGATCGAGAGCGGTTCGCCGCGGACCTCCGCGAACTGGAAAGCGCGTACGGGAAACGGCACGGCCCGGAGAGTGCCCTGACCTTGACCGTCGCGGCCATGGCCGGTCGCGTCCTGCTGGCGCTCGCCCAGCCCGACCGGGCCTTGCGTGCGCTGAGCGAGACCGAGCGAACCGTTCTCCTCGTGTTCGGCGGCGAGCATCCGTTGCGGTACCGGATCAGGCACGGCATGGCACTGGCCCATGGGCAGTTGCGCGAGTTCCGCCGTCAGGCCGATCTCCTCGAGGACATCCTCGGGCCGCAGATCCGGCTACTCGGCTCGGCCCATCCGGAGACCTTGGAAAGCAGGCTCGACCTCGGGCTCGCACTGGCCTTCGGCGAGCGCGACACGCACGCCACGGAACGGGTCGACAGCGCCGCGGACGCCATCCTCGCGACCCACGGCATCGCGACCGAACTGTCGGCCAAGGCGATCGCGGCGAAACGGGCGATCCGGCTCCCCCAGCCCTTCGACTCCGCGCCGTTCACGGCACGGACGGTCACGTGAAGACCGGACGACTCTCAGTTCGCCGAGCCGCGCGGGCCGGGTTCCGATGGCTTCCACCGCACCCCGTAGGCGAAACCCGGTTCCAGACCGCGGAACTGGACGTGGATTTCTCCGGAGGCGTCCGCTGTCAGGGAAAACCCTCGCGCGGCCTCGTCACTCACGTCGCCCTGGAAGACCCGATCCAACTGCACGACGTCGCTCGGGATCGGCTGGGCGAACCGGACGTGCAGATCGAACAGATCGACCGGATGCCGAGGGACACAGACGAAGTGCGGGTGCCGGAATTCCGCCCTGAATCGCATGGCGACTTCGTGCTTGCCGTGCCGGCCGAGTGGTTCGGGCAACCGTAACCCCAGCCCGACTCGATCGGTGGACTCCATCGCCCGGCTGGTCAACAGGCCACCGTGGAACACGTCGACCCGGAGATCGTCGGTGCCGATGACTTCGCCTCGATAGACCGAGTCGGTCAGCGTCAGGGCCAGATCCAGTTCGGTGATGTCGTCGGCGTCGGCGACGATCCGGCGGAATTCGAAGACCTCCGGAATCGGCTGATCGAGCGCCAGCGTCACACGCAGCTCCTCGGTATGCCATCTCCTGCTGGGACGGCAGGCTTCGACCTCGTCGGACTCGCTTGTGGACGCCACGGCGATCTCGGCGAGCCGGTCCAGGCCCTCGTCGATCCGCCTGCGCGCGGTCCGGGCGTCACGATCGAGATGTCCGGCCAGCCAGCGCACCCGATCCTGATAGAACGGTTTCACCGCCTCCGGGTGCAGTCCCAGCGCGGCCAGCACGGCGGTGCGCAGATCGTCGGGCAGCGAACGCGTCCACTCCGACAGACAGTCGGTCAGTCTCCGCCGGATCGCCGCGTTTTCGTCGTTCTCGGCCGTACCGCAAACCGCGCGCAGCGCGGGGCCTGCTCGTTCAGCGAGCTGAGGCGCCGCGATTCCTCTGCCCCGCCGGAGTTGCTTCAATTCGCCGGCCAGGTCCACTGCGCTGACAGTCACCAGTCCTCCCCTAGTGGTTCGAGCACGGTCGTCAATAGTCGTCAGCCCGACCGTCCGTGTCCAGCCGAGCGAGGCCGTATATCGACGATCGTTATTTTGGGTTCTCCTTTCCCTCTCATACGGGAAACAGGAAACTCCTTGTCGCCCCCGGACCGGCGACGCATTCTTGGTGAGCCGCCGCAATTCGCGGCGAATAACACCCCAACCAGCGGTTTTCCCGCGTTGTCGAGTGCTGCCCTGGCATGCGCACCGAAGGAGTCGGAATGAAGGTCGAGTGCTCGCTCTCGCTGCTCTTACGGCTGGCTTTCTGGCTGTGGATGGTCGCGCTCGTCATCGGAGTGGCGCTCGGCTGCACGCAGGGGACCGCGCCCGCGACCCCGGGAAGACCCGTGGTCGCCACGCACGGAAAGGAGGTGGACTGACCATGCAGACCCACGCCATCGGCCTGATCCTGGCCCTGCTCGGCCTCGTGTTCGGCTGAGGACACGGACGATCGAAGACGATGAAAAGCACCCGCGTTCGCCGGCCGGGTCCGCGGACCCGGCCGGCGAACGCTGCCGGAACACCGTCCACCTCGCCATACTGATCCTCCGACGAGGATGGAGCCGGTGACCGAGAAAGCCACATTCGGAGCCGAACTGACGCGTCGCCGCAAAGCGGCGGCCCTTTCCTCACCGAGCTCGCCGCTCGCACCCACTACATCAAGGGTTGTCTCGGCAAGTTCGAGACCGGGCTTTCCGCGCCCAATCCCGCACTCGCCGCGTTGTGCGAAGCGGAACTCGGTGCAGAAGGACAGCTGGTCCCGCAGCTGCCTGGCAACCCCTCGCGGCGGAGGACACGGCCGGATGTCAGGCCGTCCGGCGGTGTCTGGGTCGTG
Organism: Amycolatopsis sp. NPDC089917; assembly: GCF_040684635.1. Classification (NCBI taxonomy): domain Bacteria; kingdom Bacillati; phylum Actinomycetota; class Actinomycetes; order Pseudonocardiales; family Pseudonocardiaceae; genus Amycolatopsis; species Amycolatopsis sp. NPDC089917. Next base: position 63,688 of record NZ_JBFBGL010000046.1, read on the forward strand.
GCCGGGATGGCCGGGGCGGCAAGACCGAACTCGCGGTCCGGTGCGCGTCGGCTGGAACCCGGATTCGCCGTACCGGTCCCGGCCTCGCGGCCACAGTCTTCTCCTGGTGCTCGACAACGCGGTCAGCGCGGACCCGTGACCGGCCGCACCGCTCTCAATCGGCGAGACGGGCCGCGAGACTGCTACGGTTGTCCCGTCGCGGTTCAGACACCAGCCGCCGGGTCCCTTCTCACGGGTCCGGCATGTCCACCGGGCAGTAGCCGGTCCCTCGTACCGGCAAGGAGTCAACTTGACCGACTACCGCGCTCCCGCTTCCGATCCGCCCCGTCCAGCGCGGAGATTCGTGTCCCCGCTCGACATCTCGGTCACCACGTCCAGCGCCGACACCGTGGTCACCGTGTCCGGTGAGATCGATCTGGCCGTCTCGGACGGCCTGCGACAGGCCATGGACGACGAGCTCCGCTTCACTCCGGCGGCGCTGATCGCGGACCTGTCCGCGGTCACGTTCTGCGATTCATCCGGTTTCACGGCTCTTGTCCAGATCCGCGCGAAGGCCGAGAAGTCGGACGTCCCGTTCATCCTGGTCACCCAGGAGCGGGCTTTGCTGCGCCCGATGTCGCTGCTCGGTCTCGACGCCGTCTTCATCGTGCACCCGACCCTCGATTCGGCACGCGACGCGCTCACTCGCTGACCAGCTGTCATGATGGGCGGTTGTGACGGGTGACAAGGATCCGGGGTTCCGCATCGGCGGACGTCCACTGGCGGAACGGCTGACCGAAGTCCTGCCTTCGCTCACGAAGACGGTCTTGGCCGAAATCGTCTCCCGGATCCCGGAGTACGGCCTGCTGCCCGCCGAGGAGCTCAGCGGCGACATCACCCACGTCATCGAGCAGAACCTGCGATCGTTCATCGACACCCTGCGCACCGGCGCCACGCCGTCGCAGGAGGAGCTCGACTTCCTCCGCGAATCGGCCGCCCGGCGCGCGGAAGAGGGTATCCCGATCGACATCGTGCTCACCGCGTACCACATCGGGATCCAGGTGGTCTGGGCGTCGGTGACGCCGGACGCGCGCCCGGAGGAGGTCGCCGACGTCCTCGCCGTCAACGCGCTGACCTTGCGATACCTCGAAGTCGTCACGCCCGCGGTCGGCGGGGGATACCTCGACGAACGCCGGACGATGTTCGACGACGAACGTTCGGCGCGGCACACGGTGCTCGCCGCCCTGCTCGACGGCGATCCGGCGGACGTCGCGGCGGGACAGGCCGGTCTGCGCCTTCCGCCGTGCTACATCGTCCTCGCGGCGTCGGTCGGTGCGCATCCGGACGAAGAGGACAACGGCGTCGACCCGCTGATCGCCGGCCGCCGGAAGCTCCGGCGGCTGCGGGTCGAACTGGAGCGGCAGATCCGGGGCACGGTCCTGACCTCGCTCACCCCCGAGGGTGGCATCGCCCTGCTGCCGCACGAAACCGCGGCCGACGAACTGTCCACACGCGACTGGGCACGACTGGAGCGGGTCCTCGCCGACGTCGCGCGCACGGCGGGCGCGGAGGTCATCGCCGGGACCGCCGCGGCCGATCCGGCCGGCGTGCCCGCCGCGGCGCGGCTGGCGCAGGACGTGCTCGCGGTCGCCACCGGATCCGGGCGGCCGCCGGGGCTGTACCGGCTCGACGACGTCCTGCTCGAATACCAGCTTTCGCGCCCCGGACCGGCCCTGGACCGGCTGGCCACCAGGCTGGCGCCGTTGGAGGGCAACGAGGAACTCCTCCAGACTCTGGAGACCTTCCTGCGACGGGGCGGGCGACGTCAGACGGCCGCCGACCTGCACGTCCATCCCAACACCGTCGACTACCGGCTGCGCCGGATCGCCGATCTCACCGGGCTGGACCCCACCCGGCTCGAACACATCGCCCTGCTGAACGCGGCGCTCGCGGCCCGTCGCCGGTTGTGACGCGTCACCAAAGACGTCTACAGCGAGTGAAGACCCGCGCCGTCGTAGAGGTCGAGCATCCGCCGGGCGGAACGGCATTCGCCGGGGAAGACGAACAGCAGCGTGCCCGTGTCGTCGGCGAGCAGCTGCGCCCGTTCGAGCACCCGGATGCCCGTCACGCCGAAGAAATCGAGATCGGACAGGTTGACGATCAACGTGACGCCGTGACCGTGGAGCCGCTGGTTCAGCATGTCCCAGAACCGGGGCGCGGTACCGAGGTCGACCTCGCCGTTCGCCGTGATGACGGCGGTCCCCTTGGTCGGCCTGCTCACGTGCAGTCGCAGACGTCCCCGCGGTTCTTCCGGCGCCCGTGATTCCAGGGGCACCGACAAAGCGCGCTTCGTGTCAAGCGCGCGAGGCGTCGACAGGGAAGTCATACCTGGAAGTACCCAGGTCCGGGGGCACACGAAACTCCGGTGGCTTGAAGACACCGGAAAGCGGGTATCACCGGCGAGTCGGAGGTGATGCCCCATGTCCGCTGAACGAACCCGCCCGGGACCGGTCGTGACCGGCTTCGACGGATCGCCCGAGGCCCGCCGCGCTGTGCGCTGGGCGGCCGCCGAAGCGAAGGCGCGCGGCCTGGGCCTGGTCCTCGCGTGCTGCATCCGCGAAGCGGCCGAGGCGCGGCCCGCCGAACAACAGCTCGCCTCGGCGGCGGAAGCACTGAACCGCGACGATCCCGGCCTCGAAGTCGGCACGCTCGTCCGCGACGGGACTCCGGAGGAGGTACTGACCGCGGTCGCCGACGAGACGGACGCGGCGATGATCGTGCTGGGCGAATCGCATACCGGCATGTTCACCCGGGCCGTCACCGGCTCGACGGAATCCGGCGTGACCAGGACCGCCGGCCGTCCCGTCGTGGTCGTCCGCGGGGAGCAGCCACCCCCGGACGGGCCGGTGATCCTCGGCACCGACGGCTCCGAGCAGAGCGCGCAGGCGGCCGGTTTCGCGTTCGACTTCGCGGCGCGGCACGGGCTCGCCGTGCACGCGGTTCACGTCGCCCGCATGCCGATCTGGGGTCCCGCGAGCGAACCGCTGCTCGGCGGCCCGGTCCTGGACCCGTCCCCGGGTCTTCCCCAGGAGGTCGCCGACGAACTCGTCGCCCGGCAGCTCAAGCCGTGGCAGGAGCGCTACCCGGACGTCGCCGTGGAGATGGTGCACGGGGTCGGGCCCGCCGCGCAGGCGTTGACCGTGCAGTCCAGCGAGGCCGCGCTGCTGGTGGTCGGCCGGAGCGACCACGGTGATCTCCGGCGCCTCCTGCTGGGGTCGATCAGCGACGACGCGCTGCACCACGCGCACTGCCCGGTGGCAGTGGTCCGCGCTCAACCGGTCGGCTGACCGCGGCGGGTCACGAAGAGGTGAGCTCTCCGAGCACCCGCTGCGAAGCGCGCAGTTCGGTGGCCATCACCAGACTGTTCGCTTGGGCCTGGGCGAGCGCGTGACCGACGTCGGCGACCTTGTCCCAGGCCTCCCCCGCCGTGTCGCCCGCGCCGATCCGGCCCGCCAGCAGGTTCTCTTCGAGCTGCCCTTGCAGACTCGGCAGGACGTGGGCGAGGTCGCCGGCGAGCTGCTGCAACGCCCCGATGGTCCGGCTGAGATCGGCGGGCGAGACGGATTCGCCTGCCCGTAGGCGGCTGAACAAGTGGCGCACGACCGAACCGGCCTGTGCGGCCAGCAGGTACGGCGGCACCTTCGCGTTGGGTCTCATGGCCCTCGAATACCCAGGCCACGACCTGCGAAAACCAAGCGCGCCGTAGTAGCCGCGGCAGGTGCCGTGAGGGCGGGTGAGGTGTCGGTCGGGGTGGTCGTGAGTGGCGATTCGGGTTAGAACACGAAATACCCAAACACAACCCCCCGGGCGCCCCCCCGACACAAAGCAACCC
>NZ_JBFBGL010000047.1:0-65602 GCF_040684635.1 Amycolatopsis sp. NPDC089917
GAGGTCGAGCATCGGGACGCATCCGGTCGCCCCGAGCCGCCGGACCTCAATCGCCACTCACGACCACCCGACCGACGCGGTATCGGTGGCCCCACGCATATCGGTCACCGAGGGTGATATCGGGCGCGGGGGGGCGAACGCGAACCGATCGGTCGAATACGCAGGGTGAATATGCGCGGCAATTTCTTTCTTTCGACCCTGGACGGGCCTTGATCCGGATAGCGTGAGTCGCGTCGCATCCTCGATACCTGTCCCGGCCCGGGGCTGAGGTGTCGATCACCTGGCGACGGGGTTTGTGGCACCGGTCACGGGCCGGTTTCGGTACGGCGGCCCGGCGGGCAAGATCGGTGGCCGGAGCCCGGTGGACCAGGTGGGGAGCAGGGGCCGGCCCCGTGGAGCAGCGGCTCACCACGGACGATCGACACGCCGTGCACACGCCGCTACCAGGCGGTAACATATTGTCGGCGCCTCGAAAACCCCATCCGAGCCGGGAATATCGCGCTGCCTACAATGTCCGGCATGACCTACAGCGAACCAGCGCGATCAGCTGCCCCCAGCACCGGATCGCTGGCGTCCGCGTCCTCCTCGGCGGTCTTGGCGAGGGGAATCACCATTTACGGTTGCGGACAGGACGAGGCCGCCTTGTTCCGCGAGATGGCGCCGCGTTTCGGTATCACGCCGACAATCGCTGAAGAACCGGTATCCGAAGCCACTATCGAACTGGCGGTCGGAAATCGATGCATCAGTATCGGTCACAAGACCCCGATCACGAACTCGATTCTTCTCGCGCTGAGCAAGATCGGCGTCGAGTACATCTCCACCCGGAGCATCGGCTTCAATCACATCGACGTCGAGTACGCGGCGAGCGTCGGCATCACCGTCGGCAACGTCGCCTACTCGCCCGACAGCGTGGCCGACTTCACGCTGATGCTGATGCTGATGGCGGTGCGCGACGCCAAGTCCATCATCCGCCGCACCGACGAGCACGACTACCGGCTGAACGAGGTGCGCGGGAAGGAACTGCGCGATCTGACCGTCGGAGTGGTCGGAACAGGGCGGATCGGTGTCGCGGTGCTGGAACGCCTGCGCGGTTTCGGGTGCAAGGTGCTCGCCTACGACACCATCCTGACCGCCTCGGCCGACTACGTCCCGCTCGAGGAATTGCTCCAGCAGAGCGACATCGTGTCGCTCCATGTGCCGCTCACCACGGAGACGTATCATCTGCTCGATCGGCAGGCCATCGAACGGATGAAGCACGGCGCGTACATCATCAACACCGGTCGTGGTCCGCTCATCGAGACCGAGGCCCTCATCGCGGCCCTGGAAAGCGGGAAATTGGGTGGCGCGGCGCTGGACGTCCTCGAAGGCGAGGAAGGGATATTCTACGCCGACTGCCGGAACAAGGCGATCGACGGCAAACCGCTGCTGCGGTTGCAGAATCTGCCGAACGTGATCGTCAGTCCGCATACCGCCTATTACACCGACCACGCGCTGAGTGACACTGTTGAAAACAGCATCATCAATTGTCTCCAATTCGAAAGCGGGAAGTAGCATGGGTAGGCTGAAAATCGGAATTCTGTTCGGCGGGCTTTCCGAAGAGCATCCTATCTCCATCAAGTCTGCGGGCGAGGTCGCGAAGAACCTCGACCTCGAAAAGTACGAGCCGTACTACATCGGGATCACGCAGAGTGGTTCCTGGCTGCTGTGCGACGGCCCGTCCGCCGACTGGGAGCAGACCGCGAACCCCCGCCCCGCCATCCTGTCGCCGGACCGCGGCGTGCACGGCCTGCTGGTCCTGGACGAGGGCAAGTACGAGACGATCGCCCTCGACGTGGTGCTGCCGGTCCTGCACGGCAAGTTCGGTGAAGACGGCACGGTGCAGGGCCTGCTGGAGTTCTCCGGCATCCCCTACGTCGGCTGCGACCTCCCGAGCTCGGTCATGTGCATCGACAAGTCGCTCACCTACTCCGTCGTCCGCAGCGCGGGCATCGCGACGCCGAACTTCCACATCGTCACGGCCGACAACGACATCGACGCCGACAAGCTCACGTACCCCGTCTTCGTGAAGCCGGCCCGGTCGGGTTCGTCCTTCGGCGTCAGCAAGGTCTCCTCGAAGGAAGAGCTGCCCGCCGCCCTGGCGGAGGCGCGCCAGTACGACGGCAAGATCCTGATCGAGGAAGCCGTCGTCGGCAGCGAGATCGGCTGCTCCGTCCTGGGCAGCGGCGACGACCTGATGACCGGCGAGGTCGACCGGGTCGCGCTGACCCACGGCTTCTTCAAGATCCACCAGGAAGAGAGCCCCGAGACCGGTTCCGAGAACTCGAGCTTCATCGTTCCCGCGGACATCCCGGAGGAGGCGAGCACGCTCGTCAAGGAGACCGCGAAGGTCATCTACCGCGCCCTGGGCTGCAGCGGCCTCGCGCGGGTCGACCTCTTCCTCAAGGAAGACGGAAGCGTCGTCCTCAACGAGGTCAACACCCTGCCCGGCCTGACCTCCTACAGCCGCTACCCGCGGATGATGGCGGCCGCCGGCATCCCGCTCGGTGAAGTGATCGACCGGCTGGTGACGCTGACCCTGGCGGGTCGCGACGGATGAGGGAGGACTTCGCCTTCGTCGACGAGGCCGTCCCGGGAATCCGCTGGGACGCCAAGTACGCCACCTGGGACAACTTCACCGGCAAACCGGTGGACGGCTACCTGGTGAACCGCGTCGTCGGCACGCGCGCGTTCTGCGCCGCGCTGGAGAAGGCGCGGGACAAGGCCGAGTCGCTCGGCTTCGGTCTCCTTCTCTGGGACGTCTACCGTCCGCAGCGCGCCGTGGACCGCTTCATGCGCTGGGCGGAAGAGCCCGAAGACGGCCGGAAAAAGGCAAGGCACTACCCGAACATCGACCGCCCCCAGATGTTCGAGCAGGGCTACGTCGCCACCAAGTCGGGCCACAGCCGGGGCAGCACCGTGGACCTGACGCTCTTCCACCTGGACACCGGTGAACTCGCCGACATGGGTGGTGACCACGACGTGATGGACGTCGTGTCGCACCACGGCGCGGCGGGCCTCACCGAGGAACAGGAGAAGAACCGCGCGCACCTCTGTTCCGTCATGGAGGACAGCGGCTTCAGCTCGTATGAATGCGAGTGGTGGCACTACAACCTGAAGAACGAACCGTATCCGGACACCTATTTCGACTTTCCCGTCGCTTAGCCGACGAAAAGAAGACCGGTGTCCGTCCGGTCGACGACGGTGATGCCGCGGGCGCCCCGAGTGGCGCTCGCGGCATTGCCGTCATCGGACACGTTAGCCGCCTGGCGGCCGAAAAAGCTCACCCCGCAGGGGGAATCGTCGATCAGCCGGGCTTGTCGGTGCCCACGGATCCTCCTCCGGAATCGACGGGGTGCTCTCCCCTCCCCGGGTGAAGGAGTGGCGAACACTTCCACCCTGGCATCCCCCGCTTTGCTCACGGCGGCTCCGGCGGACGGGGCCTCGGTTCGCTTGCTGTCCAACCGCGAAACCCGTTCGTTCGGACGCCGGGCGTCGCGCACGGAGGCGATGACCGTTCCCCGGGAGACGTGACTCGACCGTTCGTGTGAATAAGTGTCGAAGAGCGGAACACGGCGGCCGGGAGCCGTGACGATCACCCGTGACGAATCAAGGTCCACGAACGGCCTAGTAATACCCGCGAACAGGCTAACCCGCTGCCTCCGTGAGCAGCGTGAGCGGCTTCTCCGTACTTACGTACGGCAAGCGCGTCAATACCGAAGTTGAAGTTTCGAATATCGATCTTGAACGGCCGTTCGGCTGCGGAATTACCCTGTTCGTCAATTGCCGACAACGATTGGGCGTGCCATGCTGAAGTGGTGCGCGACTCTCGCTGGGGTTGACAGAGCGCGCACTTGCTGGGGTTCAGAGGGGGGTGCGACGGTGACTCGCGACCGCGAGGAAGTTCTAGGAAAGCCATAGATTCCGGCCGGTGCACCACTGATCCGAACCGGTGAAGAGAACGGTGACAAAACTTCCGAGACCTCGCCCGTGGCGGGTCCGGCTCATTCGGGCTGACCGGGTGCACGCCCTTGCCGGACTGAAGCCGCTGAGCGAATGTCTTGGAGAGAGCACGAAACCGGGGCGAAGGAACGCTGTCCTTTCGCTGCGGTGGTTCGTCGAAGTGCCCGCTGCCATCGGTCATCTGGGAGACCGAGCGGCGGCCGCGAGTACGCGGCCCGCCGGCGGCGTTTTCGAGTCGTCCTCACCGTCGAGGACGCCCGCCGCACGGCCGAGATCCGTGCCGGACGGGAATCGTGGTGTCCAACCACCGAAACCAAGCAGTTGGACGGTGGGTTCCGTGCCATGTCCAAAAGTTGACGAACAACAGATTCTGTGGGGGCTAGGTGGATCCGACGAGAGTTGACCTGTCCGCTCTCCCGGTCGTCGAAATCGAGCTGTCGCGGCTGTCGTCCGTATGCTCGCCGCGAACTTCGGGCGAGGATCCGGACCACGTCGAGACACTGCTGTCGGCAGAATGGGACCTTCCGCCCATTCTCGTTCACCGACCGACGATGCGGGTGATCGATGGCCTGCATCGGCTCAAGGCGGCGAGAGTCAGAGGCGACACCAAAATTCAGGCAAGATTCATAGACGGCACCGAATCCGACGCGTTCGTCCTGGCCGTGGAAGCGAACATCCGGCACGGCCTGCCGCTTTCGCTGGCCGATCGCAAAAGGGCGGCCGTCCAGATCATCGGAACCCATCCGCAGTGGTCCGATCGGCGGGTGGCCTCGGCGACCGGGATCTCCGCGGGCACGGTGGCGGACCTGCGCCGTCGCGGTGGGGAGAACGGAAACGAAGCCCGGATCGGACGGGACGGGCGTATCCGGCCCGTCGACAGTTCGGAACGCCGGAAACTCGCGGCCGATCTCATCCGCAACGATCCGGGCCTCTCGCTCCGGCAGGTCGCCAAACAGGTGGGCATATCCCCGGAAACGGTCCGGGACGTGCGAGGCAGGCTGGAACGCGGCGAAAGCCCCACCCCGGACGGCAACCGGAGGTTACGGACCAAACAGCATCCGCTGACCCTGACGGAGCCCGATCTCGGGCACGAGCTGGACCAGGAACGGATCGCCGTGCTGGAGCGCCTCAAGGCGGATCCCGCGCTGCGGCTGAGCGAGGTCGGCCGGATCCTGTTGCGCATGCTCGCCATGCACTCCATGGACGGGCAGGAGTGGGAGCGGATCCTGCACGGTGTCCCGCCGCATCTCTACGGCGTGGTCGCGGGATTCGCCAGGGAACACGCGAGGGTCTGGGCGGGCTTCGCGGATCACCTGGAGCACCGCGCCACCGATCTGGCCGCACGATGATCGCGGTCTAGGGCGTTCGGCGGTACCCGGGGCGAAGGAACCCTTCTCCGTACCTCAGAGGGGGGAGGTTCCTTCGCCCCGGCGTTTTTCTTGGCACTGCCCAATTCCCGCGCCTCGACACGGCCGGGCGGGCGGCTTAAGAAGGAGACGTGACCATCGAGAAGGCGCTTGTCGTGGGTACCGGGCTGATCGGCACGTCGGCGGCGCTGGCCCTGCGCGCGCGGGGGGTGGAGGTCTGGCTCTCCGACATCGACGAGCACGCCGTGACGCAGGCCCGGGACCTCGGCGCCGGGTGGGAATGGCCGGGCGGGGAAGTGGATCTCGCCGTGATCGCCGTGCCGCCGCACCTCGTCGGCGAGCGGCTGGCCGAGCTGCAGAAACAAGGAGCCGCGCGGGCTTACACCGACGTGGCCAGCGTCAAGGCCGACCCGATCGCCGACGCGGAGCGGCTCGGCTGCGACCTGATCTCCTACGTGCCAGGGCATCCGCTCGCCGGCCGCGAGCGGTCCGGTCCGGCCGCCGCCCGTGCCGAGCTGTTCCGCGGCCGCGCCTGGGCGCTGTGCCCCGGCCCCGCGACCGGCGCGGACGCGCTGGCGCTGGTCCGGGAACTGGTGTCGCTCTGCGGAGCGAAGGTCGTCACCGTCGGTGCCGCCGAGCACGACGCGGCGGTGGCGCTGGTGTCGCACGCCCCGCACGTCGCGGCCTCGGCGGTGGCGGCGAGCCTGACCGGCGGCGACGACGTCGCGTTGAGCCTCGCGGGGCAGGGACTGCGTGACGTGACCCGGATCGCCGCCGGGAACCCCCTGCTGTGGCAGCGAATCCTGGCCGGGAACGCGCTGCCGGTGGCCGAGGTGCTCGACCGCATCGCGGCCGACCTCGCCGCGGCCGCCGCGGCACTGCGGTCCGGTGAACAGGCCGAGGTGACGGATCTTCTGCGCCGCGGAGTCGACGGACAGGCGAGGATCTCCTAGATCGAGTCGCTTGTGGACGGTGCGGGTACGGGTGAAAGTTCGCTTGATCCCCCTCGTGGACATCGAGACGATTCAGCACGATTGAGATCGCGGACTTCGCGTGTGGGAGGAATGACCGTATGGACGTGGTGTTGAACTTCGGGGCACCGACCAAGAGCGACGACGATCCCGATCCGTGGGGGGACAGGGTCCGTCCGGGAACCGTGCGCCGCGTGCTCGCCTACTTCCGCCCGCACCTCGGCCTGGTCGCGCTCTTCATCCTCATCGCCGCGCTGGAGGCGGCGGTCGTCATCGCGACCCCCTTGCTGATGAAGGAACTCATCGACGGCGGGATCCTCAAGAACGACTTCGGCGTCGTGATCCTGATGGCGATCCTGACCGCCGCGCTCGCCGTGGTCGGCGCGTTGCTGTCGCTGTTCTCGGCCTACGTCTCCGCGCGTATGGGGGAGGGGGTCACCTACGACCTCCGGGTCCAGGCGATCGACCACGTCCGGCGGCTGCCGGTCGCGTTCTTCACCCGCACCCAGACCGGGGTGCTGGTCGGGCGGCTGCACACGGAACTGATCATGGCCCAGCAGTCGTTCGGCCATCTGCTGATGTCGGCCACCAGCGCGGTCACGGTCCTGCTGGTGCTGGCCGAGATGTTCTACCTGTCCTGGCTGGTCGCCGTCGTCACGCTGGTGCTGATCCCGCTGTTCGTCGTGCCCTGGGTCTACGTGGGCCGGATGATCCAGAAGCGCACCGGACGGCTGATGGAGGCGAACGCCGGTCTCGGCGGGCTGCTCCACGAACGGTTCAACGTCCAGGGCGCGATGCTCTCCAAGCTCTTCGGCCGCCCTGACGAGGAGATGGCCGATTACCGCGAGCGGTCCGGGAAGATCCGCGACATCGGCGTGAGCATCTCGATCTGGGGCCGGATGTCGTTCGCGATGATGGCGCTGATGGCCTCGATCGCCACGGCGGTCGTCTACGGGATCGGTGGCGGCCTCGTGATCGACGGGGCCTTCCAGCTCGGCACGCTGATCGCGATCGCTACCTTGCTCGGGCGGCTGCTCGGGCCGATCACCCAGCTGTCCGGGCTGCAGGAGACCGCCCAGACGGTGGTGGTGAGCTTTTCCCGGATCTTCGAGCTGCTCGACCTGAAGCCGCTGATCGAGGAACGCGCCGACGCGCGCGAACTCGAGAAGGACGTCGCGCCGGACATCGAGTTCGACGACGTGACCTTCCGCTATCCCACCGCGAACGAGGTCTCGCTGGCGTCGCTCGAACACCTGCGGACCAAGCGGGAGAGCGAGGAGCTGACGGCGGACGTCCTGCGTGGCATCAGCTTCCAGGCGCCCGCCGGGACGCTCACCGCGCTCGTCGGCCCGTCCGGGGCGGGCAAGAGCACCATCACGCACCTCGTCTCCCGGTTGTACGACCCGAATTCCGGGAGCGTCCGCGTCGGCGGGAACGATCTCCAGGACCTCACCTTCGACTCCCTTCGCGAGACGATCGGCGTGGTCAGCCAGGACGCGTACCTCTTCCACGACACGATCCGGGAGAACCTGCTCTACGCCCGGCCCACCGCGACCGAGGACGAACTGATCGAGGCGTGCAAGGGCGCCCAGATCTGGGATCTCATCGAGTCCCTGCCGCGCGGGTTCGACACCGTCACCGGCGATCGCGGCTACCGGATGTCGGGCGGGGAGAAGCAGCGGCTAGCCATCGCCCGGCTGCTGCTGAAGGCGCCCACCGTCGTCGTCCTCGACGAAGCCACCGCGCACCTGGACTCCGAATCGGAGGCCGCCGTCCAGCGGGCGCTCAAGACCGCGCTGCGCAGCCGGACCTCGATCGTGATCGCGCACCGGTTGTCCACGATCCGCGAGGCCGACCAGATCCTCGTGATCGACGGGGGAACGGTCCGGGAGCGCGGGACGCACGAAGAACTGCTGGCGCAGGACGGCATGTACGCGGAGCTGTACCGGACGCAATTCGCCAATCCCGACCGCTTCGGCCCGAAGCCGGAGCCCGAGCCCGAAGAAGAGCCTGAGCCGGTGGCCACCTTTATGGGCCATGGAGGGTGACGATGAGTTCCGCAGCGCAGACGAGCCTTGCTCTTTTCGACCGCCAAGCGCGCCGGACGCCCGACGCGGTGGCCGTGATCGACGGGGACCGGGTCCTCACCTACTCCGAACTCGACGCACGGGCCGGCAGGCTGGCCGGGCGGCTGGCCGGACGGGGTGTCCGCCGGGGCGGCCGCGTGGCGGTCATGCTGGACCGTTCGGCGGAACTGCTGGTGGCGCTGCTCGCCGTCTGGAAGGCGGGCGCGGCGTACGTGCCGGTGGACGCCGCGTATCCCGCGCCGCGGATCGCCTTTCTGCTGGCGGATTCGGCCGCGTCCCTGATGCTCTGCTCGGCCGGGACCCTCGGCAAGGTGCCGGCGGGGATCGACTCGGTCGTCGTCACGGGTGACGCGCCGGGCGAGGCGCCGGTGGTCACGGCGCGTCCGGAAGACCTGGCGTACGTCATGTACACCTCCGGCTCGACGGGCACTCCGAAGGGCGTGGCCGTGCCGCATCGGAGTGTCGCGGAGCTGGTGGGGGATCCGGGCTGGGCGATGGGCCCGGACGACGCGGTCCTCATGCACGCGCCGCATTCCTTCGACGCGTCCCTGTGCGAGATCTGGGTACCGCTGGTGTCGGGCGCCCGGGTGGTGATCGCCGAGCAGGGGCCAGTCGACGCCCGGCGCCTGCGCGAGGCGGTCGCGTCCGGGGTGACGCGGGCGCATCTGACCGCGGGCAGTTTCCGCGCGGTGGCGGAGGAATCGCCGGAGTCGTTCGCCGGGCTCGGCGAGATCCTGACCGGCGGTGACCTGGTGCCCGCGCACGCCGTCGAACGCGTGCGCGCCGCCGCGCCGGGAGCGCGGATCCGGCATCTCTACGGCCCGACGGAAACGACGTTGTGCGCCACGTGGCACGTGCTCGAACCGGGTGACGCGCTGGGTTCGGTGCTGCCCATCGGCCGTCCGCTCTCACACCGGCACGCCCGGGTGCTCGATGCGTCGCTGCGGCCGGTGGAGCCGGAGGTGATCGGCGATCTGTACCTGTCCGGCGCCGGTCTGGCGGACGGTTACCTGGACCGGACGGCGCTGACGGCCGAGCGGTTCGTGGCGGATCCGTCCTCGCCGGGCGAACGGATGTACCGGACCGGCGACCTCGCCCAGTGGACCGCCGACGGCGAGCTGTTGTTCGCGGGCCGCGCCGACGACCAGGTCAAGATCCGCGGGTTCCGGGTCGAACCCGGTGAGGTCGAGGCCGCGATGACCGCGCAGCCGGACGTCCACGAGGCCGTGGTGGTGCCGATCGACGGGCGCCTGATCGGGTACGTGGTGGCCGACGTCGACCCCGCTCTCGTTCGTGAGCGCCTCGCCGCGGTGCTGCCGGATTACCTGGTCCCGGCGGTGGTGCTCGCGGTGGCCGTGCTGCCGCTGACCGGTAACGGGAAGGTGGACCGGGCGGCCTTGCCCGCTCCCGATTTCACCGCGAAGGCCGACGGTCGCGAGCCCGCCACCGAGTCCGAGCGTGTCCTTTGCGGACTGTTCGCCGAAGTGCTCGGCATCGAGCGAGCCGGTGTCGACGACGGTTTCTTCGACTTGGGCGGGGATTCGATCCTCGCCGTGCGCGTCGCCGCGCGTGCGGCCAAAGCGGGCCTGCTGGTGACGCCGTCGCAGATCTTCGGGGAGCCGACCCCCGCACGGCTGGCCGCCGTGGCACGGGCGGTCCCGGCGGGCGGCTTCGCGGACGGGCCCCTGATCGAGCTGACCGAGGAAGACGCGGCGGAGCTGGCGATCGCCGTCCCCGGGGCGCGGGAGGTCTGGCCGCTCGCGCCGCTCCAGGCGGGCCTGCTCTTCCAGACGACCCTGGACGACCAGGGCCCCGACATCTACCAGACCCAGTGGATCGTGGAGCTGACCGGACCGCTGGACACGGGCCGCCTGCGGGCGGTGTGGGAAGCGGTCTTCGCCCGGCACGCCGAACTCCGGCTGACCTTCCACCGGCTCGCGTCGGGCAAGGCGGTGCAGGTCGTCGCCGGGCACGTCGACCTGCCGTGGCGCGAGATCGATCTGTCGGACGCGAGTGACGTCGAAGCGGCTGTCGAGGCTGTGGCGGCGGCGGAACAGCGGGACCGGTTCGACCTCACCAAGGCACCGCTGTTCCGGCTGGTACTCATCCGGGTCGGCGAGGAGAGGTATCGCCTGCTTGTCGTCAACCACCACATCCTGACCGACGGCTGGTCGGTGGCGGTCATCCTCAACGAGGTCTCCGAGGCGTACACCTCCGGCGGCCGCTTCCCGGATCGGACGGGCGCCGCCTCCTATCGCGACTACCTGGCCTGGCTCGACCGGCAGGACAAGGAAGCCGCGCGCGAGGCCTGGCGGGCGGAGCTGTCGGACATCGACTCGCCCACGCTGGTCGCCAAGTCGGACACCGCGACCGACTACGACTACCGCGTCACACATCTTTCCCCTGAGCTCTACACGCGACTGACCGACTTCGCCCGCGAGCATGGGCTGACACTGAACACCGTGGTCCAGGGCGCGTGGTCGATCGTGCTGGCGCGGCTCGCGCGGCGGACCGACGTCGTGTTCGGCACGACGGTGGCTTGCCGTCCCCCTGAACTTCCCGGGGTCGAGTCGATGCCGGGGCTCATGATGAACACCGTCCCCGTGCGGGTATCCCTGGACGGCGACGAGTCCCTTGTGGACATGCTGACCGGGTTGCAGCGCCGCCAGGTCGCCCTGATGCCGCATCACCACCTGGGGCTGACGGACATCCAGAAGACGGCCGGACCCGGCGCGATGTTCGACACGCTGCTGGTGTTCGAGAACTATCCGCGCGATTTTGCCGACCGGTTCACGTATCTGGGCACCATCGAGGGGACCCACTACCCGGTGACCGTCGGGGTCATCCCGGGGGACCGGTTCCGGATCCAGCTCGCCTACTGGGCCGGGCAGATCGACCGGGCCGTCGCCGATGCGCTGCTGGAGTGGTTCGCCGGCGCCCTCGAAGCGGTGTCCGCCGATCCGGCCCGCCTCGTCGGCCGCACCGACATGGGCGAGATCCCGTTGCCCCGCTGGAAATCCGCGCTGGTGTCGGACGAGCCGCTGCCGTCGCTGATCGGGCGGATGGCGGCGGAGCGGCCGGACGCGGTGGCGGTCGCGGACGGCGCGGGCGACCTCACCTACGCGGAACTGTGGGACCGGGCGGTCGGATTCGCCGCCGTCCTGCGGGAACGCGGGGTCGATCGTGAGCGCCGCGTCGGGCTCGTGGTCGGGCGGTCCTCGTGGTGGCTGGTCGGGATGCTGGGGGTGTCGCTGGCGGGCGGCGTCTTCGTCCCGGTGGATCCCCTGTACCCGGCCGAACGCGTGAAGCTGATCTTCGGCAGCGCCGATCCGATGCTGGTGGTGTGCCAGGAGAAGACCCGCGGCTCGGTGCCGGAGGAGTTCGCGGACCGGATCGTGGTGCTGGACGGACTCGACCTGCCCCGGGCGCCGGGCGCGGTCCTGCCGCGGGTGGCGATGCGCGACGCGGCGTACGTGATCTACACGTCGGGATCGACCGGAACCCCGAAGGGCGTCGTCGTCACGTACTCGGGCCTGGGCAATCTGGCGATGGCGCACATCGAACGGCTCGCCGTGAAGCCGTCGTCGCGGGTCCTGCAGTTCGCGGCGCTCGGCTTCGACACCATCGTGTCCGAGGTGATGATGGCGCTGCTTTCCGGGGCGACGCTGGTGATGCCGCCGGACGAGGACCTGCCGCCGCATGCTTCGCTGACCGACACGCTGGAACGCTGGGACGTCACGCATGTGAAGGCTCCGCCGTCGGTCTTGGCCACTGTGGACGCGCTGCCGGACCGGGTGGAGACGGTGACCGCCGCGGGGGAGCTCTGCCCGCCGGGCCTGGTGGACCGCCTCTCGGCCGACCGCCGGATGATCAACGCCTACGGGCCGACCGAGACCACGATCTGCGCGACGGTGAGCATGCCGCTGGCGCCGGACGGCGAGGTGATCCCGTTCGGCGGGCCGATCGCCGGGGTGCGCGGGTACCTGCTGGACGCGTTTCTGCGCCCGCTGCCGCCGGGCGTCACCGGTGAGCTGTACCTGGCCGGGATCGGGGTGGCGCGCGGGTATCTCGGCCGTCCGGCGCTGACGTCCGAGCGGTTCGTCGCCGACCCGTTCGTCGCCGGCGAGCGGATGTACCGGACGGGCGACCTGGCGTACTGGACGGATCAGGGCGAACTGGTGTCCGCGGGCCGGGCCGACGACCAGGTCAAGATCCGCGGGTTCCGGGTCGAACCCCGCGAGATCGAGTTCGCGCTGTCCGACCGTCCCGACGTCACCCAGGCCACGGTGACCGTCCGCGAGGGCAGGCTGGTGGCCTACGTGTCGCCGGGTGACGTCGATCCCGAGGCGCTACGCCGGGAACTCGCGGAGCGGATGCCCGCGTACATGGTGCCCGCGGCGGTGATGGCGCTGGACGTCCTGCCGCTGACGGCGCACGGGAAGATCGACCGGAAGGCGTTGCCCGAACCGGACTTCTCGTCGAAGACGGTCGGCAGGGCACCGTCCACCGAGATCGAGCGGCTCCTGTGCGAGATGTTCGCCGAGGTCCTCGGGCTGGCGCGGGTCGGCGTCGAGGACAGCTTCTTCGAACTGGGCGGGGATTCGATCTCGTCCATGCAGGTGGCCGCGCGGGCGCGTCGTGACGGCATCTCGCTGACCCCGAAGCAGGTGTTCGAGCACCGGACTCCTGAGCGGCTGGCGCAGCTGGTGGCGGAAGCCCCCGCGCCACAGCGGGAGACGGTGCCGGACGACGGAGTCGGCGACGTCGCGTTGACGCCGGTGATGCGGATGTTCGGGTCGGGCGCCGCAGCTCCGGGCTTCGCGCAGTGGATGGTGCTGGGCACGCCTGCGGAGCTGACGGAGAAGACGGTGGTCGCCGGGCTGACGGCCGTCGTGGACACGCACGACATGCTGCGGGCCCGGGTCGGCGACGGACGTCTGGTGGTGGCCGGACGCGGATCGTTCGACGTGGCCGCGGCGGTCAAGCGCGTGCGGGTCGACGGCGGTTCCCTGGACGTGGCCGTGGAGAACGCGGCGCGGGACGCGGTGGGACGGCTGGATCCGCTCGCGGGGGTGATGGTCCAGGCTGTGCTGCTCGACGCCGGACCGGATCGGCTGGGACGGCTGGTCGTCGTGGCGCACCACCTGGTGGTCGACGGTGTGTCGTGGCGGGTCCTGTCCTCGGATCTGCGCGCGGCGTGCGAGGCGGTGGCCGAGGGGCGGGAGCCGGCGTTGGAGCCGGTGAGCGTGTCGTTCCGGCGCTGGACCGGTCTGCTGGCCCAGTGGGGGGATTCCGCCGAGCGGATCGCGGAACTGCCCGTATGGCAAGCGATTCTCGGGCGAGAGACGCAGCAGGCGCCCGCGTCGACCGGCGACATCCGCTCGCGGACGTGGTCGGTGCCGAAGGCCGAGACGGCGGTGCTGGTGGGCCGGGCCCCGGTGGTCTTCCACTGCGGGGTGAACGACGTGCTGCTGGCCGGATTGGCGGGCGCGGTGCCGCGCTGGCGCGGCGGCGACGCGGTGGTCGTGGAGGTCGAGAGCCACGGCCGTCATCCGGTCGGCGGCATGGATCTGTCCCGGACGGTGGGCTGGTTCACGAGCGCGCATCCGATCCGCCTCGATGTGGCGGGGATCGATCTGGCGGACGTCCTCGCCGGGGGACCGGCGGCCGGGCGGCTGCTGAAGGTGGTCAAGGAACAGTCGCGGGCCGTGCCCGGCGACGGCCTCGGATACGGCTTGCTGCGGTATCCGCACGACGGGAAAGCGGCGATTCTCGCCGAAAGCCCGGCACCGCGGATCGGATTCAATTACATGGGCCGATTCGTGGCAGGCGATCAAAGCGACGTGCGGGCGTGGCAGCTCGTCGGCGACATCGGCGGCTCGATGGATCCGGGCATGAATCTGCCGCATCCGATCGAAGTCAACGCGATCGTCCAGGATCTGCCGGATGGTCCCGAATTGGCGCTCATGGTGGAATGGTCGGGCGACGTCTTCGGCGAGGCCGAGATCGCGCGGCTGGGCCAGGAGTGGCTGGACATGTTGTCAGGACTGGCCCGGCAGGCGGAAGATCCTTCGGCCGGGGGACATACGGCTTCCGACTTCGCCCTGCTCGAACTGGACCAGGACGAGATCGAGGAATTCGAAGCATTGGCGGCCGAGCTCCAGCAATAGCGGTGGAAACCCATGGAGGCTAGATTTTCGTGAATACTCCGTCCACGTCCTCCGGAATGGCGCTTGCGGAAATCTGGCCGCCGTCACCGATGCAGGAGGGAATTCTTTATCACCTCGCGCTCGACGCCGAGGCTCCGGACACCTACCGCATCCAGCAGACGCTGGTCATCGAAGGCCCTCTCGACGCGGAACGGTTCCGGTCGTCCTGGCAGGCCCTCCTCGACCGGCACGCGGCACTCCGCGCGGGGTTCGTCCGGCGGAAGTCCGGCGAGATGGTCCAGTTGATCCACCGCGGGGTGAAACTCCCTTGGGAGGAGCACGATCTGTCCCACCTCGCCGAACGTGAGGCGCTGGCCGAGGTCGACGTGCTCGCGGAGCAGGAGCGCGCCAGGAAGTTCGACGTGGCGAAGCCGCCGCTGCTGCGGCTGATGCTGATCCGGCTCGCCGAGGGGAAACACTGCCTGATCACGACCAGCCACCACCTGGTGATGGACGGCTGGTCGCGGGCGCTGCTCGAGTCGGAACTCCTGAAGATCTACGCGGCGGGCGGCGTCGCCACCGCGCTGCCGTCCGCCCGTTCCTACCGGGACTACCTGGTCTGGCTCGACCAGCAGGACAAGGAATCCGCGCGTGCGGCGTGGAAAGAGGAGCTGGCCGGCGCCGAGCGATCAGCGCTCGGCATCCCCGAGAAGGCGCGGAAATCCCCGGGGCAGCAGGCCAGGGAAGCGCTGGCGTACTCGCCGGAGTTCACTACCGCCCTGGTGGATTTCGCGCGCCGCAACGGATTGACGCTGAACACGCTGGTGCAGGGCGCGTGGGCGCTGGTGCTCGCCCGCCTGGCGCGTCGTCGTGATGTGGTGTTCGGCGCTGTCGTCTCCGGGCGCCCGGCGGATCTTCCCGGTGTGGAGAACGTGGTGGGGCTGTTCATCAACACCGTGCCGGTGCGGGTGCGGCTGGACGGCGAGAAGTCCGTCCTGCGGACGCTGACGGAGCTCCAGGAGCGGCAGTCCGGGCTGATCTCGCACCAGCATCTCGGGTTGCAGGAGATCCAGAAGCTGCCGGGCGCGAGTTTCGACACGATCCTGTCGTTCGAGAATTACGTCGACCCCGCGGCGAAGGGGGACGCCGACCGCGAGCTCAGGCTGAGCCTGAAGGAGTTCCACCAGTCTGCGCCGTACGCGATCCTGATGGGCGTGATCCCGGGCGAGAGCCTGCGGACCGAGGTCGAGTATCTGCCGGAGCTGGTCGAACACCGCACCGCCCAAGAAGTCCTGCACGGGCTTTTCCGGGTGCTGGAGCGGATGATCGCGGCCCCCGAGGCGCCGGTCGGCAGCCTGGACATGGTGAGCGACGCCGGAAGCGAGCTGGTCGTCGAGCGGTGGAACGCCGTCGGCGACGCGATCACCGCGCCGTCGCCGGTGACGCTTTTCCTGCGTCAGGTGGAAAAAGCGCCTTCCTCGCCGGCTGTGACGGCTGGGGGCCGGTCGTGGTCGTACGCGGAACTCGACCGGTGGTCCGGCCGGGTGGCGCGGGCACTGGTGGAGCGCGGCGTGCGGCGTGGCGACCGGGTCGGCGTGCTGCTGGAGCGGTCGGCCGAGGTGCTCGCCGCCTGGCTCGGTGTGTGGAAGGCCGGAGCGGTGTTCGTGCCGGTCGATCCGGACTACCCGGAGGACCGGGTGACGTTCATGCTCGCCGATTCCGCGGTCGCGGCGGTGGTGTGCCGGGCCGAGACCTCGGCCGCGGCCCCATCGGAGTACCAGCGGGTCCTGATCGAGGAAGCCGACCACGGCGACGTCGCGCTCGTCCCGGTCGGCGCGGACGATCCGGCGTACGTGATGTACACGTCCGGGTCGACAGGCACCCCGAAGGGCGTCGCCATCCCGCACGGCGGCGTCGCGGCACTGGCCGGAGAACCGGGCTGGGACCTGCACGGCGGCGAAACGGTGCTGATGCACGCCCCGCACACTTTCGACGCGTCTCTGTACGACATCTGGGCGCCCCTCGTCGCGGGGGCGCGGGTGATGATCACCGAGCCGGGCGTGGTCGACGCGGCCCGGCTCGCCGCCCACGTCGCGGACGGGCTCACCGCGGTGAACTTCACGGCGGGACACTTCCGGGCGCTCGTGCAGGAGTCGCCGGAATCCTTCGCGGGGTTGCGCGACGTGTCGGCGGGCGGGGACGTCGTCCCGCTCGAAGAGGTCGAAAAGGTGCGCCAGGCGTGCCCGCGGCTCCGCGTCTGGCACACCTACGGTCCGACCGAAACCACGCTGTGCGCGACGTGGAAGGCGATCGAACCCGGCGACCAGGTGGGGCCGACGCTGCCGATCGGCCGTCCGCTGCCGGGACGGCGGCTGTACGTGCTCGACGTCTTCCTGCGTCCGCTGCCGCCGGGTGTCGTGGGTGATCTGTACATCGCCGGCGCCGGGGTGGCCCACGGCTACCAGGGGCAGACAGCGTTGACGGCGGAGCGGTTCGTCGCCGACCCGTTCGTCGCCGGTACCCGCATGTACCGGACGGGCGACCTGGCGTACTGGAGCGACGAGGGTGAGCTGGTGTTCGCCGGCCGGGCCGACGACCAGGTCAAGATCCGCGGCCACCGGGTGGAACCGGGCGAGGTCGAGGCCGTGCTGGCCGAGCAGCCGGGCGTCGACCAGGCCGTGGTGGTGGCGCGCGACGGACGTCTGATCGGCTACGTCGTGTCCGAGGGCGAGGTGCATCCCACCCGGCTGCGGACCCGGATCGCCAAGGTGCTCCCGGAGTACATGGTGCCCGCGGAAGTGATCGTGCTACCCGCCCTTCCGGTGACGGCGAACGGCAAGGTGGACCGGGAAGCGTTGCCCGCCCCCGATTTCAGCGAGCGGGTGACCTACCGGGAGCCGCGCACGGAGCCGGAGCGGGCGTTGTGCGAGCTCTTCGCCGAGGTCCTCGGCCTGGACCGGGTCGGCGTGGACGACAGCTTCTTCGAGATCGGCGGCGATTCCATCTACTCGGTGAAACTGACCGCGCGTGCGCTGCGCGCCGGGATCACCTTCGACGTGGCCGACGTGTTCGAGCACCGGACGCCTGCCGGCCTCGCGGCGGTCATCGCCCCGGGAGATCCGGCGGTCGCGCCGGTGGAGCCCGCGTCCGATGGGGAACTCCTCGATCTCGGGCAGGACGAAATCGACGAATTCGAGGCCGAGTTCGACGACGCCCGGCAGGCCTGACGGGCCTTCGCCTCATCTCGCGCGTGATCAGGCGGCGATCATTCGTGATCAGACGGCGAACACGCGTGATCAGAGACGGAACTCGCGTGATTAGGCGACGTTTCACCGTGTTCGCCGTCTGATCACGTGAGTTCCGTTCCTGATCACGCGAGTCACGGCTCTGATCACGCGAGTCACGCCTTCGCGCACGAACACCGGACCCAGCGTTTTTCCTTGTACCCCAAGCAATTCCCGGCCCCGTCGACCTGCGGAAAACCACAGGGTCGAAATGCGGTTGGACGGATTGTCCGGGCCCGCCCGCCCGGCGGATGATTCTTTTCGCGGATCCCGCAGATGATCGAGGGGAAATTGATGGCTCAGTCGCGGATCGAGGACTTCTGGCCGCTGTCGCCACTCCAGGAAGGTTTGCTCTTCCACACGGTCTACGACGACGAAGGGCCCGGCCTCTACGTCGGCCACTGGATCCTGGAGCTCGACGGCCCGGTGGAGGCCGCCAGGCTGCGCGCCGCCTGGGAGGCGCTGCTCGCCCGGCATGCCGCGCTGCGGGCCTGTTTCCGGCAGCGCAAGTCGGGCGAGACTGTGCAGCTCATCGCGCGTCAGGTGGAACTTCCCTGGCGTGAGGCCGATCTCTCCCATCTCGACGATCCCGAAGCGGCCGTGCGGGAGCTGGCCGAAGAGGATCGGGCGGCGAAATTCGACCTCGCGAACGCGCCGTTGCTGCGGCTGACCTTGATCCGCCTCGCCGACGACGACCACCGTCTCGTGGTGACCTGCCATCACGCGATCATGGACGGCTGGTCGATGCCCATCGTCTTCGACGAGCTGTCGCTGCTGTACGCGGCCGACGGCGGTCCGCTGGACCTCCCCGAGGCACGGTCCTACCGGGAATACCTCGCGTGGCTCGACAGGCAGGACAAGGAAAAGACGCTGTCGGCGTGGTCCGCGGAACTGCGGGGCGCCGACGAGCCGACGCTGGTCGCGCCCGCCGAACAGGGCCGTGCGCCCAGCATGCCCGACAACATCATGATCGACCTGCCGGAAGACCTCTCGCGCTCGGTGACGGAACTGGCCCGCGCCAACGGGTTGACGCTCAACACGGTGATCCAGGGCGCGTGGGGATTCGTGCTGGCGCAGCTGTCCGGCCGCACGGACGTCGTGTTCGGCGCGGTGGTCTCGGCGCGCCCGCCGGATTTGCCCGGCGTCGAGGCGATGGTCGGGCTGTTCCTCAACACCGTCCCGGTGCGCGTGCGGCTGGACGGCGCGAAGCCGGTCCTCGACCTGTTGGCGGAGCTGCAGAAGCGGCAGTCGGCGCTCATCTCCGGCCATTACGTCGGGCTGGCCGACATCCAGAAGACGGCAGGCCCCGGCGCGCTGTTCGACACGTTGCTCGTCGTCCAGAACTTCCCGCGTGAGCTCGGCGAAGCGGATTCCGAAGAGTCCTTCCGCATCACCATCACGCAAGGCAAGGAAGCCGCCCACTATCCGTTGACGCTGGTGGCCGTCCCCGGCGAGTCGATGCTGCTCAACCTCGACCACGTGACCGAGCGGTTCAGCCGGGACGACGCCCTGGCCATCCTCGACCGGTTCACCGGGGTGCTGCGCCAGCTCACCGAAGCGCGCGACCTCACGGTGGCGGACCTCGATCTGACGAGCGCGGCCGACCGCGCGGTGCTGCAGGAATGGGGCACGGCGGCCGAAGCGGCGCCGAGCAGCCTGGCACCGGAACTGTTCGACGGTCGTCGCGACGGGATCGCGGTCGACGACGGCGATTCGGCGTTGTCCTATGGGGAGCTGGCCGAGTACGCGGAAAGGCTCGCCGGGTACCTGAGCGACCGCGGAGTCCGTCGCGGGGACAGGGTCGCCGTGGTGATGGAGCGATCCCCCGACCTGATCGCGACGTTGCTCGCGGTGTGGAAGGCGGGCGCGGCGTACGTGCCGGTGGATCCCGCCTACCCGATGGAACGCGTCAAGTTCATGCTGGCGGACGCGGAACCGGCGGCGGTCGTGTGCGCGGAGGCGCACCGCGAGGCCGTGCTGGACGGCGGGATCGCCCCGATCGTCCTCGATCCGCGGACGCGGCAGGCGGTGGCGGAGCAGGCGCGCCTTTCGGTCGCTGTCGCGGCCGACGACGTCGCCTACGTCATGTACACGTCGGGTTCGACGGGGACTCCGAAGGGCGTCGCGGTCTCGCACGGTGACGTCGCCGCGCTGGTCGGCGAGCCCGGATGGCGGGTCGGCCCCGAAGACACCGTGCTGATGCACGCTTCGCACGCCTTCGACATCTCGCTGTTCGAGCTGTGGGTGCCGCTGGTCTCGGGCGCCCGGGTGCGGCTGGCCGGTCCGGGCGTGGTGGACGGCGCGGCCCTGGCCGGTTACGTGGCCGACGGGGTCACGGCCGCCCACCTCACCGCTGGTGCCTTCCGGGTGCTGGCCGAGGAGGCGCCGGAGTCGGTCGCGGGGCTGCGCGAGGTGCTGACCGGCGGCGACGCGGTGCCGCCGTCGGCCGTGGACCGCGTCCGGCGGACGTGCCCGGACGTGCGGGTGCGGCATCTCTACGGTCCGACGGAAGCCACGCTCTGTGCGACGTGGTGGGTGCTCGAACCCGGTGATCCGGCGGGTTCGGCGCTGCCGATCGGCCGTCCGCTCGCCGGGCGGCGGGTCTACGTCCTCGACGCGTTCCTGCGGCCCCTGCCGCCGGGGATCGCCGGCGAGCTGTACCTCGGCGGAGCCGGTGTGGCGCAAGGCTATCTGGGGCGTCCGGTGCTGACGGCCGAGCGGTTCGTCGCCGACCCCTTCGCACCCGGCGAGCGGATGTACCGCACCGGTGACCTGGCCTCCTGGACGGATCAGGGCGCGCTGACGTTCGCCGGACGCGCCGACGACCAGGTGAAGATCCGCGGCTACCGGGTCGAGCCCGGCGAGGTCGAGGTGGCGCTCGCCGAATTGCCCGGCGTCGGCCAGGCCGTGGTGACTCCGCGAGACGGGCACCTGATCGGTTACGTGGTCGCCGAAGCGGGCAAGGATCTCGACCCGGAACGGCTTCGCGGCGAACTTGCCGAAACGCTGCCCGAGTTCATGGTCCCGGCCGCGGTGCTGGTGCTGGACGACCTGCCGTTGACGGTCAACGGAAAGGTGGACCGCCAGGCGCTGCCCGCGCCGGACTTCGCCTCGAAGTCGGCGGGCAGGGAGCCCGCGACCGAGGCAGAGCGGATCCTGCGCGGCGTGTTCGCCGAGGTCCTCGGGCTGGACGAAGTCGGCCTCGAAGACAGCTTCTTCGAGCTCGGCGGGGACTCGATCTCGTCGATGCAGGTGGCTGCCCGCGCCCGCCGCGAGGGGATCCCGCTCACCCCGAGGCTGGTCTTCGAACACCGGACCCCCGAACGTCTCGCGGCGCTGGCCCCGGAGACGCGGTCGGCGGTCAAGTCCACAGTTGACACAGGAGTCGGCGAGATTCCGTGGACGCCGGTGATGCTCGCCCTCGGGGACGCCGCGATGCGACCCGGCTTCGGGCAGGCGCGCGTCGTCGTCACCCCGGACGGCTTCGACCTGGACGCGTTCGCGAGCGCGCTGCGCGCGGTGCTGGACACGCACGATCTCCTGCGGGCGCGAGTGGAGTCCGTCGGCCGGTTGACCGTGCCCGAGAAGGGATCCGCGGCCGCCCTGGTGACCCGCGTTTCCGCGGGCACCGGGGACATCGACGAGTTCGCCGCAAGCGAGGCGGAAGCGGCGATCGGCGCGCTGGACCCGGCGGCGGGGACCATGGTGCGGGCCGTGTGGATCGATGCCGGGGACGCCGAGCCGGGCCGGGTGGCGCTGGTGGCGCATCACCTGGTCGTCGACGCGGTCTCGTGGGGGATCCTGCTGCCGGATCTGCGTTCGGCGTACGAAACCGTGCGCTCCGGCGGCACTCCCGCGCTCGAACCCGCGACGACGTCGTTCCGGCGGTGGGCGCGGCGGCTGGCCGAGCAGGCGCTCGGCGCGGACACGGTCGCCGAGACCGAGTACTGGGCCGCCGTGCTGGACGGCGTGGAACCGTTGCCGGAACAGGGAACCGGACCGCGGTCGTGGTCCGGGACGGTGACCGGGAGCGCGGCGCGGGCCTTGGTGGCCCAGGTGCCGGGCGCGTTCCACTGCGGGATCCAGGAAGTCCTGCTGGCGGGTGTCGCGGGCGCGGTCGCGCGGTGGCGCGGTGACGACGCCGCGGTCCTGGTGGACGTGGAAGGCCACGGCCGCCATGCCGCCGACGACGAGGATCTGCTGCGCACCGTCGGCTGGTTCACCGGCGTCCATCCGGTCCGACTCGACGTCTCCGGCGCCGATCTGCCGTCCGGGAATCTGCTGAAGGCCGTGAAGGACCAGGTCCGAGCCGTGCCCGGCGACGGTCTCGGCTTCGGGCTGCTGCGCTATCTCAACCCCGAGACCGGGGCGAGGCTGGCGGCGTTGCCGTCCGCGCAGATCGGGTTCAACTACCTGGGCCGGGCGACCGTCGACGCCGAGGCCGGCGCGTGGCAGACGGTCGGCGGGGCGCTGGGTGGCGGTCAGGACCCGGTCCAGGCCCACGCGCTGGAGCTCGGCGCGGACGTCCAGGACACCCCGGAAGGCCCTCTCCTGCGGCTCGTGATCGACGGCCGGGATCTCGCCCCGGAAGCCGTGGAGCGGCTCGGCGAGGCGTGGCTGGAGACGTTGACCGGCCTCGCGGCCCTGGCGGACGGTCCCGGCGGGCACACCCCGTCCGACTTCGGGCTCGTGAAGCTGACGCGGCGGGACGTGGCTGAACTGGAAGCCGCCGTACCGGGGCTGGCCGACATCTGGTCACTGTCGCCGCTGCAGGAGGGCATGCTCTTCGAGCGGGCCTTCGACGACGGCGGGGTCGACGTCTACCAGACCCAGCGGATCCTGGACCTCGACGGACCGCTCGACGCGGGACGGCTGCGCGCCGCGTGGAACGACCTGGTCAAGCGGCACGCGTCGCTCCGGGCGAGCTTCCACGAACTCGGTGCCGGGGAAACGGTGCAGGTCGTCGTCGACGAGGTCGAAATCCCTTGGCGGGAAAAGGATCTGTCGCAGCTGGACGAGAAAGCCGCGAACGCGGAGGTCGAACGCCTGCTCGCGGAGGACTCGGCGGCGCGCTTCGATGTCACCGAACCTCCCTTGCTGCGGCTCCTGCTGATCCGGCTCGGCGAGGACAGGCACCGCCTCGTGCTGACGGCGCACCACCTCCTGCTCGACGGCTGGTCCACGCCGCTCGTCCTCGGCGAGACGGCGACCGGTTACGCGGGCGGACTGGTCAAACCGGCACCGTCCTATCGGGACTATCTGACCTGGCTGAGCCGTCAGGACGAGGAAGCGACCCGTGCGGCGTGGCGGGACGAACTCGCGGGCGCGGACGAGCCGACCCTGGTGGACGCCGACGCGGGCAAGACGATGGTGCTGCCGGACGAGCGTTCCGCATGGCTGCCCGAGGCACCGACCCGGGCGTTGACCGAGTTCGCCCGCGGGAACGGCCTGACCTTGAGCACGATCGTGCAGGGCGCGTGGGCGCTGGTGCTGGCACGGCTGGCGCGCCGGACGGACGTGGTGTTCGGGACGGTGGTGTCCGGACGGCCGGCGGAGGTGCCGGACGTCGAGCGGATGGTCGGGATGTTCATCAACACCGTCCCGGTCCGCGTCCGGCTCGACGGCGGTGTGCCGGTCCTGGACCTGCTCCAGGACCTGCAACGGCGTCAGTCGGAGCTGACCGAGCACCAGTACATGGGGCTGCGGGAGATCCAGAAGGCGGCGGGGACGGGCGCGGTGTTCGACACCGTCCTGATGACCGTCAACTTCCCGCTGGACGCCGCCGGGCTCGGCGACGACGGCCTCGCGATCAGCTCGATCCGCACCCGCACCGGCACCACTTTCCCGCTGTCCCTGAGCGTCATGCCCGGTGAACGGCTGCAGATCCACCTGTCCTACCGGCCCGACCGGATCGCGGCGGAGACGGCCGCCGAGATCGCCCGGCAGGTCGTGCGGGTGATCGAGCAGGTGGTGGCGGAGCCGTCGCTGCCCGTCGGCCGCCTGACCGTGACGAGCGAACCGGCGCGCGCGTCGGTGGTCGAACGCTGGAACGCGACCGGCGAACCGGCGGGCAAGACGTCCGTGCTGGAGCTTTTCCGGCGCCAGGTGGGCGTTTCCCCGGACGCGGTGGCGGCCGAGGACGGCGGGCGGACGCTGTCCTACGCCGGGCTCGACCGGGAGTCCGATCGGCTCGCCAGGCACCTGGCCGGGATCGGCGTGCGACGCGGTGACCGCGTCGGTGTCGTGATGGACCGAGGCGTGGACCTGGTGGTCGCTCTGCTCGCGGTGTGGAAGGCGGGCGCCGCGCAGGTGCCGGTGAACGTGGACCATCCGGCGGAACGGATCGAGCGGATGCTCGCCGACGCCGGTGTGTCGGTGGCGATCTGCGCGGAAGCCACGCGCGACGTCGTGCCGGACGGGATCACGCCGGTGGTCGCCGGCTCGCCGGAGATCGGGGACGCGGAGGCTCCCGAGGTCACGGTGGCGGCGCAGGACGTGGCCTACCTGATGTACACGTCGGGATCGACCGGCGTGCCGAAGGGCGTCGCGGTCCCGCACGCGAGTGTCGCGGCGCTGGCGAGCGATCCGGGCTGGTCACAGGGCCCTGACGAGCACGTGCTGCTGCACGCGTCGCACGCCTTCGACGCGTCGCTGGTCGAGCTCTGGGTGCCGCTGGTCAGCGGTGCCCGCGTGGTGGTCGCGGAGCCGGGCACGGTCGACGCCGACAGACTGCGGGAAGCGATCGCCCGCGGCGTGACCACCGTGCACCTGACGGCGGGCGTTTTCCGTGCCGTTGCGGAGGAGTCCCCGGAGTCCTTCCTCGGGCTGCGGGAGATCCTGACCGGCGGGGACGCGGTGCCGCTCGCGTCCGTCGTGCGGATGCGCCAGGCCTGCCCTGAAGTCCGTTTCCGGCAGCTCTACGGTCCCACCGAGATCACCCTCTGCGCCACGTGGCTCGTCCTCGAACCGGGCGTCGCGACGGGCGACGTGCTGCCGATCGGCGTGCCGCTGGACGGCAGGCAGGCGTACGTGCTCGACGCGTTCCTCCAGCCGGTGACCCCGAACGTGACCGGCGAGCTGTACCTCGCCGGTGCCGGTCTGGCGCACGGCTACGTGGGCGCGCACGCGCTGACCGCGGAACGGTTCGTCGCGAGTCCCTTCGCCGCCGGGGAGCGGATGTACCGCACGGGCGACCTGGCCCGCTGGACGGATCGGGGCGAGCTGGTGTTCGGCGGCCGGGCCGATTCCCAGGTGAAGATCCGCGGCTACCGCGTCGAACCGGGGGAGATCGAGGCCGCGCTGACCGATGTCCCCCAGGTCGCGCAGGCGATCGTGGTGGCGCGCGAGGAACGGCCAGGCGAGAAGAGGCTGATCGCGTACGTGACCGCGGAAGACGGGCCGGGACTGGAATCCGGCGCGGTCCGCGAGCAGCTCGCGGAGCGTCTGCCGGAGTACATGGTGCCCGCGGTGGTGCTGGTCCTGGACAGCTTCCCGTTGACGCTCAACGGGAAGATCGACCGCGCGGCCCTGCCCGCCCCCGAGTTCACCGCCCAGCGCGTCGGCCGCGCACCGCGCACCGGCACCGAGCGGCTGCTGTGCGGCCTGTTCGCCGAGATCCTCGGGCTGGACGAGGTCGGCGCCGACGACGGCTTCTTCGAACTCGGCGGCGACTCGATCCTCTCGATGCGGCTGGCCGCCCGTGCGCGGCGCGAAGACCTCGTCTTCGGCGCCAAGCAGGTCTTCGAGCAGAAGACACCCGCGGGGCTCGCGACCGTCGCCGAACGCGGTGGGCAGCTCCCTGCCGGTGTCGAGGACGGCGTCGGCGAGGTCCCGTGGACGCCGGTGGTGCGGGAACTGATCGAACACGATTCCGGTGCGCTGAACGGTGGCGCGCTCGCGCAATGGGTGACCGTCGGCGCGCCCGGCGAGCTTTCCGTGGACGCGTTGACCGCCGGGCTGGCCGCCGTGATCGACACGCACGACCTGCTGCGGAGCCGGGTCGTCGAGACCGAGGGCGCGCAACCCCGGCTGGTCGTGTCCGAACGCGGGACCGTGGACGCGACCGGGCTGGTCGAGCGGGTCGAAGCGGACAACGGCGACCTCGACGAGCTCGCGGAACGCCGAGCCGGTGAAGCGGCCGCGCGCCTGGATCCCGTCGGCGGGGTGATGGTCCGGGCGGTGTGGGTCGACGCGGGACCCGGCCGCGTGGGACGGCTGGTCGTGGTGGCGCATCACCTGGTGGCCGACGTGGTGTCGTGGCGGATCCTGCTGCCGGACCTGCAGACGGCGTGCGAGGCCGTGGCGGACGGCCGGGAACCGGAACTCGACCCGGTGGACGTCTCGTTCCGGCGCTGGGCGCGGACCCTGACCGAGCAGGCGTCGGCCCGCGGCGCGGAACTGGCGACCTGGACGGGGATTCTCGACGGCGCGCAAGCGCGGCTGGGCGAGCTCGATCCGAAGCGCGACACCATTTCCACCTCGGGACGCAAGACCTGGACCCTGCCGAGGGACCGCGCGAGCGTGCTCGTGGAGAAGGCCACCTCGGCGTTCCACTGCGGTGTCCACGAAGTCCTGCTGGCGACCCTGGCGGGCGCGGTGGCCGGCTGGCGCGGCGGCGACTCCGTCGTGGTGGACGTCGAAGGCCACGGCCGTCAGGCCCTCGAAGACCTGGACCTGTCGCGGACGATCGGCTGGTTCACCGATGTCCATCCGCTGAGGTTGGACGTGACGGGGATCGACCCGGCCGAAGCCATCGCGGGCGGCGCGGCGGCCGGGCGGCTTCTCAAGGGAGTCAAGGAAAACGTGCGTTCCGTGCCCGACGGCGGGCTCGGTTACGGGATGCTGCGTCACCTCAACGAGGAGACGGGGCAGGCCCTGGCGGTGCTGCCGAAGGCGGAGATCGGCTTCAACTACCTCGGCCGCTTCTCGTCCCGGCCCGAGGGCGACGCGGAACCCTGGCAGCTGGTCGGGACCATCGGCGGCGCGGCCGAGCAGGACCTCCCGTTGCGGCACGTCGTGGAGATCGACGCGGCGGTGCTGGACGGCGAGGGCGGACCAGAGCTCACCCTGACCGTGACGTGGGCCGGGCGGATCCTCACCGAGGCCGACGCGGAGTCGCTCGGGAAGACGTGGCTGGACGTGCTGACCGGCCTCGCCGCGCACGTCGGCGCGGGTGGCGCGGGTGGGCACACACCGTCCGACTTCCCGCTCGTTTCCCTGGCACAGAACGAAGTCGAGGAGATCGAGGCGGCGGTCCCGGAACTGCTCGACATCTGGCCGTTCTCCCCGCTGCAGGAAGGCCTGCTGTTCCACGCCATCGACGAGCGCGGCCCGGACGTCTACGCCGGCATGCGGGTGCTCACGCTCGACGGGCCGTTGGACGCCGCCCGGTTCCGCGCGTCCTGGCAGACCCTGGTCGACAGGCACGACGCGCTCCGGGCGAGTTTCCACCAGCTCGGCTCCGGCACCGGCGTGCAGGCGGTCGCCCGCCGGGTGACGCTGCCGTGGCGGGAAACCGACCTGGGACATCTGCCCGAGGCCGAGGCGCTGGCGGAGTTCGAGCTCCTCGCGGCCGAGGCGCACGCCGACCGGTTCGACCTGACCCAGGCTCCGCAGTTGCGCCTGCACCTGGTGCGTTTCGCGGACCGGCGGCACCGGCTGATCCTGTCGTCGCACCACATCTCGGCCGACGGCTGGTCGCTTCCGGTCTTCCTGGTCGAGGTGATGGCGGCCTACGAGTCCGGTGGCGACGGCCGGGCCCTGCCGGTCCCGACGTCGTACCGTGAGTACCTCGCGTGGATCGCGCGCCAGGACAACGCGGCCGCGCGGGAGGCGTGGCGGGCAGCGCTCGCGGGTCTCGACGAAGCGACCCGGGTCGTGCCGCCGGAGGCGATCGCCACGCCCATCGAGCCAGACCGCGTGCGGTTCGCGCTCGACGACGAGCTGAGCGGGCGGCTGACGGAGTACACGCGGCGGCACGGCGTCACGATGAACACGCTGTTCCAGGGTGTCTGGGCGCTGTTGCTGGCCAGGCTGACCGGACGCGAGGACGTCGTTTTCGGGACCACCGTGGCCGGGCGGCCACTGGAGATCCCCGCCGTCGAATCCGCGGTCGGCCTGTTCATGAACATGCTGCCGGTCCGGGCGCGCCTCACCGGCGCCGACCGGTTCGTCGACATGCTGGCGGAACTGCAGCGACGTCAGGTCGCGCTGATGCCGCATCAGCATCTCGGGCTGACCGAGCTCACCCAGGTCGCCGGTCCCGGCGCGGCGTTCGACACGATCGTCGTCTTCGAGAACTACCCGCCGCCGCCGGAACCGTCCGACGACCCCGACGTGCTCGCCATGCGCCCGGCGGGGATCCCGGACGACAACGGGCACTATCCGCTGTCCCTGCGCGCTTCCGAAGGCGGCGGCGTCCACGGCGAGGTCATCTACCGGCCGGACGTGTTCGACCGGACGCGGGCGGAGGAGTTCCTCGCGTCGATCGTCCGGGCGCTGGAGCAGGTGGTCGCCGATCCCCGGATCCCGGTCGGGCGGGTCGGCCTGATCGGGCCGGAGCATCGCCGCCAGGTGGTGGACGAATGGAACCGGACGGACGCGCCGCTGGTGCCGGACACGCTGCCGACGCTGGTCCGCGCCCAGGCGGTCCGGACGCCGGACGCGGTGGCGGTCGAGGACGCGGCGCGGAGCCTGACGTTCAGCGGGCTGGTGGACGAGGTCGAGGCGCTGGCCCGGCTGCTCGTCGACGCGGGGGTGCGGCGTGAAGCCCGGGTGGGCGTGCTGGTCGAGCGTTCGGTCGAGCTGGCGGTGACGCTGCTCGCGGTCACGTTCGCCGGTGGTGCGTTCGTCCCGGTCGATCCGGACTACCCGCGGGACCGCGTCGAGTTCATGCTGGCGAACTCGGCGCCCGAGGTACTGGTGTGCACGAGGACGAGCCGGGCGTTCGTGCCCGTGGAGTTCGCGGGCACGGTGCTGGTGCTCGACGCGCTGCCCACCGCCGATCCGGCCGTGGCGCTGCCGTCGGTGGCCCCGGAAGACGCGGCGTACGTGATCTACACATCGGGATCGACCGGAGTGCCGAAGGGCGTCCACGTCACGCACTCCGGACTCGTCAACCTGGGGTACGCGCATATCGAGCGGATGGCCGTGACGTCGTCCTCGCGGATCCTGCAGTTGTCCGCGATCGGTTTCGACGCCATGGTTTCCGAGCTCTACATGGCGCTGCTGGCCGGTGCGACCCTGGTGCTGCCCGACGCGGCGAACATGCCGCCCACGGTGACGCTGGGCGACGCGATCCGCCGGGCGGGCATCACGCACCTCACCGTGTCGCCGAGTGTGCTGGCGAGCGAGGACGACCTGCCCGACACCCTGCGGACCGTGCTGACCGGCGGCGAGGCCCTGACGGCCGCGCTGGTGGACCGCTGGTCGCCGGGGCGCCGGGTGATCCAGGCCTACGGGCCGACGGAGACGACCATCTGCTCGACGATGAGCGCCCCGCTGTCCCCGGGACACGACGTGGTCCCACTCGGCGGCCCGATCCACAACGTGCGGCACTACCTGCTCGACGCGTTCCTGCAGCCGGTGCCGCCCGGGGTGACGGGCGAGCTCTACATCACCGGGGTCGGGCTCGCCCGCGGCTACCTCGGACGTCCCGGGCTCACGTCAGAACGGTTCGTCGCCAGCCCGTTCGCGTCCGGCGAGCGCATGTACCGCTCCGGCGACCTGTTCCGCTGGGACCCCGACGGGCAGCTGAAGTTCGTCGGCCGGGTCGACGCGCAGGTCAAGGTGCGCGGCTACCGGGTCGAGCCCGCCGAGATCGAGGCCGTGCTCTCGGACCATCCGGGAGCCGGTCAGGTGGCGGTCTCCGTCCGCACCGACGGGCCGGGCGAGAAACGGCTGGTGGCCTACGTCGTCCCCGTCGGGTCCGATGTGGACGGTCTGGTGGCCGGGCTGCGGGAGCTGGCGGCCGAACGGCTGCCGGAGTACATGATGCCCGCCGCGTTCGTGACGCTGGAGAGAATGCCGCTCACCCCGAACGGCAAGCTCGACCACAAGGCGCTGCAGGCCCCCGATTTCGCCGCGATGGCTTCGAAACGGGAGCCGAGCACACCGATGGAGGCGCTGGTGTGCGGGCTGTTCGCGGAGGTGCTCGGCCTGGACCGGGTGGGGGCCGACGACAGCTTCTTCGAACTCGGCGGCGACTCGATCACCTCGATGCAGGTGTCCGCGATGGCCCGCCGGGAAGGGCTGGCGCTGACCCCGGGCCAGGTGTTCGCCGAGAAGACTCCGGAACGGCTGGCGGCGCTCGTCAAGCCGCTGCCGGCCGAAGACGGGACAGCCCCGGAACCGGAACCGGCCGAGGGCACGCTCGTCGCGCTTTCCCTTGATCAGTTGGAACAACTCGAGGCTGGACTGTCCGGCGACTAACGCTTTAAGGAGCAGATCGTGACCGTTGACGACACCCGCGCGAAGCCGCGTTCCAGCGTGGAGGACGTCTGGCCTCTTTCTCCGCTGCAGGAAGGAATGCTCTACCACACCGTCTTGGACGACGACGGGCCCGACACCTACACCGTGCAGACCGTCTACGGCATCGACGGACCGCTGGACGCCGCGTTGCTGAAGGCGTCGTGGCAGGCCCTCGTCGACAGGCACGCCGCGCTGCGGGCCTGCTTCCGGTACGTCAGCGGCGCGCAGATGGTCCAGGTGATCAAGCGGGACGCCGAAATCCCTTGGCGCGAAACGGATCTCACCGGGCTGCCGGAGGACGTCCTCGACAGCGAGGTCGACAGGCTGGCGGCGGACGAACTGGCCGAGCGGCTGAGCATCGACGCGGCGCCGCTGATGAAGCTGCACCTGATCCGGCTCGGCCCGGACAGCCACCGGCTCGTGCACACGCTGCACCATGTCCTGGTCGACGGCTGGTCGATGCCGATCCTGCACCGCGAGCTCGCCGCGATCCACGCCGCGGGCGGCGACGCTTCCGGACTGCCCGCCACAGTGTCCTATCGGGACTATCTCGCCTGGCTCGGCAAGCAGGACAAGGAAATCGCCCGCGCGGCCTGGCGACAGGAGCTCGCGGGACTGGACACGCCGACCACGGTCGCCCCGGCCGATCCGGGTCGCGTGCCGGACATCCACACGACGGTGGTCGAGCTGTCCGAGGAGCTGACGGACGGTCTCGCGCGGCTCGCGCGCGGCCACGACCTCACGCTGAACACCGTCGTGCAGGGCGCCTGGGCCGTCGTCCTCTCGCAGCTCGCCGGCCGTGACGACGTCGTGTTCGGCGCGACCGCCTCGGGACGGCCCGCCGATCTGGCCGGTGTCGAGTCGATGGTCGGCCAGCTGCTGAACACCTTGCCGGTGCGGGTCCGGCTCGACGGCGGGCGACCGGCCGTCGAACTGTTCGCCGACCTGCAGCGCGACCAGGCGGCGCTCATGACCCACCAGCACCTCGGCCTGCAGGACGTGCAGGCCGTCGTCGGCGCGGGCGCGGTCTTCGACACGCTCGTCATCTACGAGAACTTCCCCCGCAAGGGACTCGGCAAGTCGCCCGGCGGCGGCCTGAGCCTGATCCCGGTGAAGCGCGGACGGAACTCCTCGCACTACCCGTTCACACTGGTCACCGGTCCCGGCGAGCGGATGCCACTGATCCTCGACTACGACCAAGGCCTCTTCGACGAGGCGGCCGCCGAGTCGGTCGTCGGCGCGCTGGCGCGGGTGCTGGAGCGGCTCGTCGCCGAGCCCGGGGTCCTCGTAGGGCGTCTGACGCTGGCGAGCGAGGCCGAGCGCGCCCTCGTGGTGGACACGTTCAACGCGACCGACGGCCCGGTGCCGGGGGAGTCCGTGGTCGAGCTGTTCGCGCGGCGGGTGGCCACCGCGGCGGACGCGGTGGCGATCACCGACGCGGCGGGCGCGGACCTGACCTACGCCGAGGTCGACCAGGCGTCGAACCGGCTGGCCCGGTATCTCACCGATCGTGGCGTCGGCCGCGGCGACCGGGTCGGGGTGGCCATGGAACGCTCGCCGGAGCTGCTGATCGCGTTCCTGGCGATCTGGAAGGCGGGCGCCGCCTACGTTCCGGTCGACGTGGAGTACCCGGCCGAACGGATCGCGTTCATCCTCGGCGACTCCGGCGTCTCGACCGTGCTGTGCGCCCAGGCCACCGCCGCGGTCGCGCCGGAGGACGCGATCGTCCTCGACGCCCCGGAAACGCGGGCCGCCGTCGACGCTCTTCCCGGTACGGCACCGGAATTCCGGCCGAGCGCGGACGATCTCGCGTACGTCATGTACACCTCGGGATCCACCGGCCTGCCGAAGGGCGTGGCGATCCCGCACGGCGCCGTGGCCGGTCTGGCGGGCGACGCGGGCTGGCAGCTCGGCCCCGACGACGGCGTCCTGATGCACGCGACGCACGTCTTCGACCCGTCGCTCTACGCGATGTGGGTCCCGCTGGTCACCGGCGGCCGGGTCCTGCTCACCGAACCGGGCGTGCTGGACGCGGCCGGGGTACGCCAGGCCGTGGAACGCGGCGCGACCGCCGTGCACCTCACCGCCGGCAGTTTCCGCGCCCTGGCGGAGACCTCGCCGGAGTGCTTCGCGGGCCTGACCGAGATCGGGACCGGCGGCGACGTCGTTCCCGCGCAGTCGGTGGAGAACCTGCGTCGGGCCCAGCCCGGTCTGCGGGTGCGGAACACCTACGGGCCGACCGAGACCACGCTGTGCGCGACGTGGCTGCCGATCGAACCCGGTGACGTGATCGACCGGGAACTGCCGATCGGTCACCCGATGACCAACCGCCGGATCTACCTCCTCGACGCCTTCCTGCGCCCGGTCGCGCCGGGCGTGGCGGGCGAGCTGTACATCGCGGGCACCGGCCTGGCGCGCGGGTACCTCGACAGCCCGGGCCTGACGTCCGAGCGGTTCGTGGCCTGCCCGTTCCTCCCCGGTGAGCGCATGTACCGCACCGGCGACCGGGCGCGCTGGACCCGTGACGGCGAGGTCGTGTTCCTCGGCCGCGGGGACGAGCAGGTGAAGATCCGCGGCTACCGGGTCGAACTGGGCGAGGTCGAGGCCGTGCTGGCGGCCCAGCCGGGCGTGGTCGAAGCGGTCGTCATGGCGCGGGAAGACCAGCCGGGCGAGAAGCGCCTGGTGGGCTACTTCGTCTCGGACGGCAAGGACGCCGGGCCGGAGGAGATCCGGCGGCAGATGGGCCTGGTCCTGCCCTCGTACATGGTCCTGCTCGCGGTCATCGCCCTGCCCGGGCTGCCGGTCACGCCCAACGGCAAGGTGGACCGCCGGGCACTGCCCGCCCCGGATCTCGCGGGACAGGCCTCGGAAAAGGCGCCGGAGAACGAGACCGAGAAGGTCCTGTGCGCGCTGTTCTCCGAGATCCTCGGTGTCCCGCAGGTGGGCGTCGACGACGCTTTCCACGATCTCGGCGGCAGTTCGGCGCTGGCGATGCGGCTCATCGCGCGGATCCGCGAGGAACTCGGCGCGGATCTGCCCATCCGGCAACTGTTCTCGTCACCGACGCCCGCGGGTGTCGCCCGGGCGCTCGCCGCGAAGTCACGTCCCCCGCTGGAAGCCGTCGAGCGGCCGGACCGCGTGCCGCTGACCGCCCGTCAGCTCCGCGCCTGGCTGCTGGCCAGCCCGGGTGACGAGGCCGCCGGACTGCACCTCTCGGTCGCGCTTCGCTTGCGCGGCAGGCTGAACGTGCCCGCGCTGGCGGAGGCGTTCGGCGACGTCGCGGCCCGGCACGAGATCCTCCGGACCACTTTCCCCGGCGACGCGCAGAGCGTTCACCAGCACATCCACGACACCCTGGCGGTCGAACTGACCCCGGTCCCGGCGACCGAGGACGAGCTTCCCGGACTCCTCGCGGAGCTGCGTGAGCGGCACTTCGACCTCACCGAAGAGGTGCCGTGGCGCTGCGACCTCTTCCAGCTCTCGGAGAAGGCGCACGTGCTGCACCTCAAGGTGCACCGCATCCTGGCCGACGACGAGTCGCTCGACGTGCTCTTCCGCGACCTGGCCGCCGCGTACGGCGCGCGGCGCTCGGGCCGGGTCCCGGAGCGCGCGCCGCTGGCCCTGCAGTTCGCGGACTACGCGATCTGGGAGCGGCGGCTGCTCGACGACGAACGCGGGCAGGACAGCCTCATCAACGAGCAGATCGCCTTCTGGCAGGCCAATCTGGCCGGTATCGACGGTGAGACGGTGCTGCCGTTCGACCGTCCTCGGCCGGTCGTCCCGTCGCGGCGGGCCGGGACGGTCGCGGTGCGGCTGGAGGCCGAGCCGCACGGCCGGCTGACCAAGGCCGTGGCACCGGTCGGCGCGCACGTCCTCCAGGTGGTGCAGGCCGCGCTCGCCGTGCTGCTGGTCAAATCCGGCGCGAGCGACGACGTCGTGATAGGCACGTCGCTGCCGAAGGACGACGACCTCATCGACCTCGAACCGATGGTCGGACCGTTCGCCCGGCCGCTCGCCCTGCGGACGAACCTCGCCGGCGACCCCACTTTCCTGGAGGTCGTCACCCGGGCGCAGGAGGCGGCCCGGACCGCGCGCCTGTACCTGGACCTGCCGTTCGAAAAGATCGTCGAGCTGCTGGACCTGCCGGGTTCGCTCGCCCGCCATCCCGTGTTCCAGGTTGCGCTGGAGGTGGGCGAGGAGGACCTCGGCGCGTGGGACGCGACGGAACTGCCCGCACTGCGCACCGAGGCCGAACCCGTCGCGCCCGACGCCTTCGAGCTCGACCTGTCGTTCAAGCTCACCGAGCGCCTCGACGAGGAGGACGAGCAGGACGGCATCGACGGCACCCTGCACTACGCCACCGATCTCTTCGACGAGGCCACGGCGGAATCGCTGGCACGGCGGCTGGTCCGCGTCCTCGAACAGGTCGCCGAGGACCCGCAGCGGCGCATCAGCGAAGTCGACATCGCGCTGGACGACGCCGAGCGGGAACGGCCTGCCGAGGCACCGGCGAACTGGGCCGGGGCGGTGCCCGCCGTGGCCGCCGGACTGGCCGAGGGAGGGCCGCTCAGCGCCCTCGTGCTCGATGGCGAGCTGCGGCCCGTCGTCGCGGGCGCGGTCGGCGATCTGTACCTCACCGGACCGGTGGTGGACGCGAGCCCGGCCGAGAAGACTGTCGTCTGCCCATTCGGGACGGAGGGGAGGCGGATGGTGCGCACGGATCTGCTCGCCCGCTGGAACTCCTCCGACGCCTTGGCCGTGGTGGGCGAGCGGCGCCTGCCGGGCACTTCGGTGACGACCGGCACGGGTGACTTCGAGGTGCTGCTTCCGTTGCGGACAGGCGGAAACCGCCCGCCGCTGTTCTGCGTCCACGCGAGTGGCGGGCTCAGCTGGAACTACGCGCCGCTGCTGCGGAGCCTTCCGCAGAACCAGCCGGTCTACGGCCTCCAGGCGCGCGGCCTGGCCCGCACCGAACCGCTGCCCGAGAACGTGGAGGAGATGGCGGCGGACTACGTCGACCAGATCCGCACCGTGCAGCCGTCCGGGCCGTACCACCTGCTCGGCTGGTCGCTCGGCGGCCGGATCTCGCAGGCGATGGCCACTTTGCTGGAGGCGCAAGGGGAAGAGGTCGGCCTGGTCGCCCTCCTCGACGCCTATCCCACCGACGTCGGAAGGCTGCCGCGCGCGCAGCGCGGCACCGAAGCCGACGAGGAGGCCGACGCCTTCGACAAGCAACAGGACCAGCAACTGGCGCTCGCCGCCGGGGTGGCCCGGGACGCCGGTGCCCGGACGAACCTGGAGGAGGTCATGGGGCACCTCCGCCGGATCGGGCCGGAGCACACCGCCCGGAGCTTCACCAGCGACATCCTGCTGTTCGTCGCGACGGAGAACCGGCCCTCGCATCTGCCCACCGAGGTCGCGATCGCCAGCTGGAAGCCCCTCACCAGCGGGACCGTCGAACCGCACGAGATTCCCACCGGTCACATGGAAATGCTGCAACCCGCGGCGCTGGCCCAGATCGGGGCCGTCGTCGCCGAGAAGCTCCGGCCCCGGCCGGAGCGCGAAAGGACACAACGATGAGCAACCCCTTCGACAACGAAGACGGCTCCTTCTTCGTGCTCGTCAACGACGAGGGCCAGCACTCGCTGTGGCCGACCTTCGCCGAGGTGCCCGCCGGCTGGACCCGCGTGCACGGCGAGGCGCCCCGGCAGGAATGCCTCGCCTACGTCGAGGAGAACTGGACGGACCTCCGCCCGAAGAGCCTCATCCAGGAAGTCGGTAGCTGAGCGGCGCTGTCCAGCCGTTCGAAGCGGTCAGTTGGACGAGCCTGCCGGGCTCGTCCGGCTGACCCGGGAAAGGACCTGTGCAGTGGAAGCGTTCGAGGAGCTCAACGTCGTCCTGCCGACGGAGATGCACCGGCGGGACCGGTTCGACCCGGTCCGGCTGCTGCTGGACTTCATGGCCAAGGGCCCGATGACCGAACTGGGCACCGAGGAGGACGGCGAGGGCCGGACCGCTTGGCTGGCCACCGGTTTCGACGAGGTCCGGCAGGTGCTCGGCTCGGACAAGTTCAGTTCCCGGCTCCTCTACGGCGGGACCGCGTCCGGCATCACCTTCCCCGGCTTCATCACCCAGTACGACCCGCCGGAGCACACGCGACTGCGCCGGGTGCTGTCGCCCGCGTTCTCCGTGCGGCGGATGGAGCGGTTCCGCTCGCAGGTCGAGGAGGTCGTCGAGGACACGCTGGACGCCATCGACTCCATCGGTGGCCCGCTGGACTTCGTCCCGCATTTCGGCTGGGCCATCGCGACCACGGCGACCTGCGACTTCCTCGGCATCCCCCGGGACGACCAGACGGAGTTGTCACGCAGCCTGCACGCCAGCCGCGCCGAGCGGTCGGGCAGCAGGCGCGTGGCGGCCGGGAACCGGTACATGACGTACATGAGCCAGAACACGGCTCGCACGCGCCGCGATCCCGGCGACGACATGCTCGGCGTCGTCGTGCGCGAGCACGGGGACGAGATCACCGACTCGGAACTGACCGGGCTGGCCGCGTTCGTCATGGGCGCGGGCGGGGACCAGGTCGCCCGGTTCCTCGCGGCGGGCGCGTGGCTGATGGTCGAAGCGCCCGAGCAGTTCGACCTGCTCCGGGAGCGGCCGGACGTCATCCCGGACTGGCTCGAAGAGATGGTCCGGTACCTCAGCACCTCCGAGAAACTCACCCCGCGCATCGCGATCGAGGACGTGCGCGTCGGCGAATTCCTCGTCAAGGCGGGGGATACCGTCACCTGCTCCTTGATCGGCGTGAACCGCCGGGAGTTCCCCGGGCCGTCGGATCGCTTCGACATCACCCGGGCGAAGACGCCGCATGTCGCGTGGGGGCACGGGATCCATCACTGCCTCGGCAGGCCGCTGGCCGATCTGATCTTCCGGGTGGCGATCCCGGCCCTGGCGATCCGCTTCCCGAAACTCCGGCTGGCCGAGCCGGACCGCGAGATCAAACTGGGGCCGCCGCCGTTCGACGTGAAAGCCCTGCCGCTCGACTGGTGACACCGCGAAAAGCTTGAGGAGAATCATGGTAGTTCCGCTGCCACATCAGCGGTTCGGTCTCGATCCGGTGCCGGAGCTCAGCGAGCTGGAGAAGATCGGGCCGCTGCACGAATACGACACCGAGCCGGGGCTGGACGGCCGCAAACAATGGCTCGTCACCGGCTACGACGAGGTCCGGGAGATCCTTTCCGACGTCACCCGGTTCAGCTCGATGCGCCCGGTCGACGACGAGTCGGAACGCGCCTGGCTGCCGGGCATCCTGCAGTCCTACGACCCGCCGGACCACACGCGGCTGCGGGGGACCGTGACGCGGGCGAACACCGTCCGGCGGATCGAGGTCCTGCGGCCGGTCGCGGAGGAGATCGTCGAGGAATGCCTGGACGATCTGGAGGACATGGGGTCGCCGGTCGACTTCGTCCGGAACGCCGCCTGGCCCATCCCGGCGCTGATCGCCTGCGACCTGCTCGGCGTCCCGCGTGACGACCAGTACGAGTTGTCGCGGATGTTCCGGGAGAGCCGGGAGAGCCGGATCCCCCGGCAGCGGAACCTGTCCGGGCTGGGCATCGTCAACTACGCCCGGAAGCTGACCGCCCGCAACCGCGTCGAGCCCGGCGACGGGATGATCGGCGGCATCGTGCGCGACCACGGTGACGAGGTCTCCGACGACGAACTCGCGGGGCTCGCCGAGGGGATCATGATCGGGGCGGTCGAACAGCTCGCCTCCCAGCTGGCGATCGCCGCGCTGCTCCTGGTGACCCACCCCGACCAGATGGCGCTGCTGCGCGAGCGTCCGGAACTCGCGAACTCCGCGGCCGAGGAAGTGCTCCGGTACGCGTCCATCGTGGAGACTCCCTCGCCCCGGACCGCGTTGGTCGACGTGTTGATCGGCGGACGCGACGTCCGCGCCGGCGACGTCCTGACCTGTTCGCTGCTGGCGGTGAACCGCGCGCGGGGCGAACGGTTCGACATCACCAGGGAGAACACCGAGCACATCGCGTTCGGGCACGGCATCCACCACTGCATCGGGGCGCCGCTGACCAGGCTTCAGCTGCGAGTGGCGCTGCCCGCGCTGGTCCGCCGGTTCCCGTCGCTGCGGCTGGCCGTCCCCGAAGAGGAGCTGCGGTTCAAGCCCGGCAGGCCCGCCCCTTTCGCGGTGGAGGAGCTTCCCGTTGAGTGGTGACGACTCGCGGCCTCTGCACATCCGGCGGGACGGTTTCGGTCCCGCGGAAGACCTGCGTTCCGCCGGTCCTCTGTCGAAGATCACCATCGGCGAGGGCGCGGGCGCCGAGACCAGCTGGCTGGCCGCGGACCACGCCGTCGTCCGGCAGGTGCTCGGCGACCACCAGCGGTTCAGCAACCGGCGTCGCTGGCACGACCAGGACGAGGTCGGCGGCAAGGGCATGTTCCGGCCCCGGGAACTGGTCGGCAACCTGATGGACTACGACCTGCCCGAACACTCCCGGATGCGGCAGAAGCTGTTGCCGGGCTTCACTTTGCGCAGGATCCGGCGGCTCCAGCCGTACATCGAGCAGATCGTGGAGGAACGTCTCGACGCGCTGGAGGACGAGGGCTCGCCCGCGGACCTGATCGAGATCGTCGCCGACGAGGTGCCCGGGGCCGTGCTGTGCGAGCTGATCGGGGTGCCCCGGGACGACCGGGCCACGTTCACCCAGCTGTGCCACCGGCACCTCGATCCCTCGCTGAGCCAACGGAAACGGGCCGCCGCCGGCGAAGCGTTCTCCCGCTATCTGCTGACCATGATCGCCAGGCAGCGGAAGGAACCGGGCGAGGGGCTGATCGGCGCCGTCGTCGCGGAACACGGCGACGCGGCGACGGACGAGGAGCTTCGCGGTTTCTGCGTGCAGGTGATGCTGGCCGGGGACGACAACATCTCCGGCATGATCGGGCTCGGAGTGCTGGCGTTGCTGCAGCATCCCGAGCAGATCGCCGCTTTCCGGGGCGGCGATCAGGCGGCGGACCGGGCTGTGGACGAGCTGATCCGGTACCTGACAGTCCCGTACGCGCCGACGCCGCGTACCGCCATGCAGGACGTCACCATCGCGGGCCAGGTGATCAGGGAAGGCGAGACGGTCACCTGCTCGCTCCCCATGGCCAACCGTGACCCCGCCCTGCTGGCGGAACCGGACCGGCTCGACGTCACGCGCGACCCGGTCCCTCATGTCGCGTTCGGACACGGCGTCCATCACTGCCTGGGTGCGGCGCTGGCGCGCCTCGAACTCCGGGTCGTGTACACCGCGCTGTGGCAACGCTTTCCGAAGCTCAGGCTGGCGGATCCGGACCAGGAGACCGTCTACCGGCTGACGACGCCGGCGTACGGATTGACGAGTTTGACGGTCGAATGGTGAGTGAGGGCGGCGGATAGGGCTGGGTCGGGGTGGTCGTGAGTGGCGATTCGGGTTCTATTGAGGGGCAAGGCCAATGTGGCGTGTTGTGTCGCTCGCCCGTGCGTCGGCCTCGGGTGTCGCGAAAGCCACTTTCGGGACACCCGATGCCCCGAAAGTGGCTTTCGCGACACCTCCGGGCCTCCGTCACCCACGACCACCGCAAGACCCGCGGAGATGGGGGCTTTCCACTCACGCGACGCGGGGAAAGTCCCCATCGTCTCGTTCGTCACCGTCGGTCGCCGGTCCGTGAAGGCCTCCTTGAGGGACCCTGGGTCCCTCAAGGAGGCCTTCACGGACTTGACACCCGGGCAGGGACACCTTTGCCTTACCCCTCAATAGAACCCGAATCGCCACTCACGACCACCTGTACCGATGGTCTCTCTGGCGTCCGGCCGCTGGGGCATGTCGCGAAAGCCACTTTCGCGACGTCTGGTGTCCCGAAAGTGGCTTTCGCGACACCGCTTTTCCCGGCAGACCACTCACGACCCAACCGACCCGCCACCCACCTCGCGCTTTCGTCCACGGCGGCACCCTGGACTTCTTTCCTGAGCACGGGCGAAGATTGGGGCACCCGAGTGTCCGAAGAGGAATCCGGAACACCAAACGCGGTCGGTGAAGGAGTTTCCACTCGATATGGATCAGGATATCGATGAGGTCGCGCCACTCGTGCAGCCGACGGCGAACTACATGCTCAGGACGCATTGCGATCCCCACGAGGACATGTTCGATCTCCGGGCGCACGGCCCGCTGGTCCGGATAGTCGGGAGCGCGTCCACGCAGCTGCGGACGGACTACGTCTGGCAGGCCATGGGATACGACGTCGTGCGGCAGATCCTCGGCGATCACGAGCATTTCACGACGCGGCCCCGCTGGAGCTCGGCGGAATCGCCCGCCGACGAACCCATCCCGCCGGATCTCATCGGGCAGCTGTCGGTCTACGACCCGCCCGAGCACACCCGCCTGCGCGGAATGCTGACCCCGGAGTTCACCACGCGCCGGATCCGCAGGCTGGAACCGGCGATGCTGGAACTGATCGAGGATCGCATCGACATCCTGGAGGCCGAGGGGCCGCCCGCGGACGTCCAGGGATTGTTCGCGGATCCGGTCGGCGGGCTCGCGTTGTGCGAATTGCTCGGCATCCCGCGTGACGATCGCACCGAATTCATCCGCCGGGTCAGGCAGAACGTCGCGCTCAGCCGAGGATTCAAGGCGAGGGCGCACGACAGCGCGGCGTTCAACCGCTATCTGGACGGCCTCATCGCCCGGCAGCGCGCGGATCCCGACGAGGAGTTCATC
The DNA here is from genome assembly GCF_040684635.1 of Amycolatopsis sp. NPDC089917. Lineage (NCBI taxonomy): Bacteria > Bacillati > Actinomycetota > Actinomycetes > Pseudonocardiales > Pseudonocardiaceae > Amycolatopsis > Amycolatopsis sp. NPDC089917. Next base: position 41,077 of record NZ_JBFBGL010000047.1, read on the forward strand.
GGTTCGATCGTGCGCGAACACGGCGACGACGTCACGAACGCCGAGCTGCGCGGCGTGTTCACCGCGCTCATCCTCGGCGGCGTCGAGACCGTCGCGGGAATGATCGGATTCGGGGTGCTCGCCCTGCTGGAGCATCCCGAGCAGAAGGATCTGATGCTCGCCGGCAAGGACGAAGCGGATCGTGTCGTCGCCGAACTGCTGCGGTACCTCTCGCCCGTGCAGCAGCCGAACCCGCGGCTGGCCATCAAGGACGTCGTCATCGGCGGTCAGCTGATCAAGGCGGGGGAGTACGTGATGTGCTCGATCCTGATGGCGAACCGCGACGAAGCGCTGACGCCGAACGCCAACGTCCTCGACGCGAATCGCGCATCGGGTTCCCATGTCGGGTTCGGACACGGTATTCATTACTGCATCGGCGCGGCCGTGGCGAGGTCGCTGCTGCGGATGGCTTATCAATCCCTGTGGGGCAGATTTCCCGATCTGCGCCTCGCCGTGCCGCGCGAGGAAATCAAACTCCGGAACGCGTTCATCGATTGCCCGGACCAATTGCCGGTCGCCTGGTAGCGCAATGACGACGACAGAGGAATGGTGAGAAATGCCGGTCGAAGAATACGACGTGGTGGTCGCGGGTGGCGGGCCGTCCGGATCGACCCTTGCCACGTTCGTGGCCATGCAGGGACATCGGGTCTTGTTGCTGGAGAAGGAACTCTTCCCCCGTTACCAGATCGGCGAGTCGCTGCTGCCGTCCACGATCCACGGCGTGTGCCAGATGCTCGGCGTCACGGACGAACTGGCGGCGGCCGGATTCCCGGTCAAGCGCGGCGGCACGTTCCGGTGGGGCGCCCGCCCCGAGCCGTGGACGTTCTCCTTCTCCGTCTCGCCGCGGATCACCGGTCCGTCGTCGTTCGCCTATCAGGTCGAGCGGGCGAAGTTCGACCAGATCCTGCTGAACAACGCCAAGCGCAAGGGCGTCGAGGTCCGTGAGGAATGCTCGGTCACCGACGTGCTCGAAGAGGGCGAGCGCGTCACCGGCGTCCGGTACACCGACCGCGACGGCAAGGAGCACGAGGTCAACGCGACCTTCGTGATCGACGCTTCGGGCAACAAGAGCCGGCTCTACTCCAAGGTCGGCGGCTCGCGGAACTACTCCGAGTTCTTCCGCAGCCTGGCGCTGTTCGGCTACTTCGAAGGCGGCAAGCGGCTGCCCGAGCCGTACTCGGGCAACATCCTGAGCGTCGCGTTCGACAACGGCTGGTTCTGGTACATCCCGCTGAGCGACACGCTGACCAGCGTCGGCGCGGTGGTGCGCCGGGAGGACGCGGACAAGGTCCAGGGCGACCGGGAAAAGGCGCTCACCTCCCTGATCGCCGAGGCCCCGCTGATCGCGGAGTACCTCAAGGACGCGAAGCGGGTGACGACGGGCAAGTACGGGGAAGTCCGCGTCCGCAAGGACTATTCCTACAACCAGACCGAGTTCTGGCGCCCCGGGATGATCCTGGTCGGTGACGCCGCCTGCTTCGTCGACCCGGTGTTCTCCTCCGGTGTCCACCTGGCGACCTACAGCGGTCTGCTCGCGGCGCGGTCGATCAACAGCGTCCTCGCCGGGGACTTGGACGAGAAGACCGCCCTGACCGAGTTCGAAGCGCGGTACCGCCGCGAATACAGCGTCTACTACGAGTTCCTCGTGGCGTTCTACGAGATGAACGTGAACGAGGAGTCGTACTTCTGGCAGGCCAAGAAGGTCACGCAGAGCAAGCACACCGACCTGGAGTCGTTCGTCGACCTGGTCGGCGGGGTGTCCTCCGGGGAGAACGCCCTGGTGACCCAGCTCGCCGAGCGCAGTGCCGAGTTCGCCGACGCCGTCGACAAGATGGCGGGCGGTGACGACGCCAGCATGGTGCCGCTGTTCAAGTCGCAGGTCGTCCGGCAGGTCATGCAGGAGGGCGGCCAGGAACAGATGCGGGTGGTCCTCGGCGACGACGCCGAGCCGGAGATGCCGCTGTTCCCCGGTGGGCTGGTGGTCTCGCCCGACGGCATGAAGTGGCTGCCCCACCGTCCGGTCTGACCTCCGACCCAGCCGGCGCCGGAACCTGCGAACGAGGGAAATACCTGATGCGTGCGTTGTTGTCGATGTTCGGGACCCGCGGAGATCTCGAACCGGTGCTGGCGTTGGCTGTGCGGTTGCGGGAACGCGGCGTCGAGGTGCGGGTGTGCGGTCCGGCGGACTTCGCGGAGCGGCTGGCCGAGTTCGGGGTGCCGATGGTGCCCGTCGGCCCGCCGGTCCGCACCGGGGCGGGGCCGGGACCCGGGTTCGCGACCGAGCTGATCGACGCGCAGTTCGACCAGGTCCCGGCGGCCGCCGAAGGCTGTGACGTGGTGGTGGCGACCGGGATGGTGGCGGTCGCCTCCGCCGTCCGGTCGGTGGCGGAGAAGCTGGGGATCCCCTACTTCTACGCCGCCTGCCATCCGATCGACATCCGGTCGCCGTTCGACCCGCAGCTGCGGCCCGATCGCGGCGGCGAGTCGTTCGCACTGGACGACACGGACCAGCACTCGTTGCGGGACATGCGCGACGAGGGGCTGTTCCAGCGGTTCGGCGATCCGGTCAACGGCAGGCGGGCCGCGCTCGGCCTCCCGCCGGTGGACGGCATCATCGACCACGCCTACACCGATCGCCCGTGGCTGGCGGCGGATCCGGTCCTGGTCCCGCTGCGGAAAGGCCAGGAAGCCGTGCAGACCGGCTCCTGGTACCTCGTCGACGAACGGCCTCTCCCCGCGGAGGTGGAGGAGTTCCTCGCAGCGGGGACGCCGCCGGTGTACGTGGGATTCGGCAGCCTGGACGCTCCCGAAGACGCCGCCAGGGTGGCCATCGAGTCGGTCCGCGCCCAGGGGCGCCGCGTCATCCTGTCGCGAGGCTGGGCCGAGCTGGCCCGGATCGACGACCAGAGCGACTGTCTCGTCATCGACGAGGTGAACGTCCAGGTGCTGTTCGGTCGCGTGGCCGCCGTCGTCCACCACGGCGGTTCGGGGACTGCGCACGTGGCGACGCGGGCGGGCGTCCCGCAGATCATCATCTTCCAGGGCATGGACCAGCCGTACTTCGCCGCCCGGGTCGCCGAGCTGGGGATCGGCGTAGCGCACGACGGCCCGGTCCCGACCGTCGAATCCCTGTCGGCCGCGCTCGCCAAGGCACTGGCCCCGGAGACGGCCGCACGAGCCGAGGCGGTGGCCGAGATCGCCCGGACGGATGGGGCGATGGCGGCCGCGGAACTGGTCCTCGGCGCGGTCAGCAAGGAAAAGCCCGCCGTTTCGGTGTGAACCACACGAGCTCGATCAGGGGATGCGAAATGCGCGTTTTGTTGTGGGCCAGGGGATCACGCGGCGACGTCGAACCGCTGGTGGCCTTGGCGGCGAAGCTGCGTGAGGCGGGCGCGGAGGTGCGGATGTGCGCGCCCCCGGACAGCGCGGCGCGGCTGGCCGAGATCGGCGTGCCGCTGGTGCCGGTCGAACGCTGGAAGGGCGCGTCGGCCTCGCACGGGACGCCCGACGCCGAGGCCGGGTCGAACGCCGAGCGGCTCGAACAGATCCTCAAGGTCGCCGAGGGCTGTGACGTGGTGGTCGCGGCCGGTCTGCTCTCCGGCGCGGTCGCCGTCCGGTCGGTGGCCGAGAAACTGGGCATCCCGTACTTCAACGTCGTGCTCTGCCCGATCCACCTGCCGTCGGCGCTCCCGCCGGCGCAGCGGGCCGAATACAACCAGGGCACCGACAACCTGATCGGCGGCATGCTCAACGACCAGCGGGTCGAGCTCGGCCTGCCGCCCGTGACGAACCTCTTCGACTACGCCGCCACCGACCGTCCCTGGCTGGCGGCGGATCCGACCCTCGCCACCTTGCGGCCGGGCGAGGAGGCGCTGCAGACCGGGGCGTGGATCCTGCCCGACGAGCGCCCGCTTTCCCCCGAGCTGGAGGAATTCCTGGCCGCGGGCCCGTCACCGGTGTACGTCGGTTTCGGCAGCACGCCCGAAACCGCCGACGTCGCCAGGGCGGCCATCACGGCCGTCCGCGCTCAAGGCCACCGGGTGGTCCTTTCCCGCGGCTGGGCCGATCTCGCCTTGCCCGACGACGGAGCCGACTGCTTCGCCATCGGCGAGGCGAACTTCCAGGAGCTGTTCCGCCGGGTGGCCGCCGTCGTCCACCACGAAGGCACGGGCACGACGCACGTGGCCGCGCGGGCGGGCGTCCCCCAGGTCGTGGTGCGCCACATCGTGGGCCAGGTGTACTACTCCGAGCGGATCGCCGAACTGGGGATCGGGGTGGCCATCGACGGTCCGGCCCCGACGATCGAGGCCCTGTCGGCCGCGCTCACCACCGCGCTGTCCCCGGAGACCCGCGAGCGGGCGGCCGCCGTCGCGGGCCGGATCCGCACCGACGGGCCGGCGGTGGCCGTGGAACTGCTGCGCGACGCGGTCAGCCGGGAAAAGCCGGCTGTTCCCGCGTGAACCAGGAAACGACGGAACGGGGAACGCCGTAATGCGTGTGTTGTTGTCGACCTCCGGCAGCCGCGGGGACGTCGAACCGCTGCTGGCGCTGGCGGTGCGGTTGCGGGAAGCCGGTGCGGAGGTGCGGATGTGCGCGCCTCCGGACGAGGGGGAGCGGCTGGCCGGGTTCGGGGTGCCGCTGGTACCGGTCGGCGAGTCGACCCGCGCGATGACGCACGAGAAGAAGCGGCCGTCGCCCAAGGACGGTCCCCGGCTTTCGGCCGAGGCGATCGCCACGCAGTTCGAGCAGGTTCCCGCCGGCGCCGAGGGCTGTGACGTCGTGGTGGCGACCGGAATGCTCGCGGCCGCTGTCGCCGTGCGATCGGTGGCCGAAAAGCTTGGCATCCCGTACTTCTACGCCTTTCACTGCCCGGTCTACCTGCCGTCGCCGCACTACCCGCCCCCGCCGCCCCTGGGCGAGCCGCCCGCACCGGCCGGGACCGACATCCGGTCGCTGTGGGCCCGCAACAGCCAGAGCGCTTACCGGCGGTTCGGCGAGCCGCTCAACGGCCAGCGGGCCAAGATCGGCCTGCCGCCGGTGGAGGACATCTTCTCCTACGGCTACACCGATCACCCCTTGCTGGCGGCGGATCCGGTCGTCGCCCCGCTGCTGCCGACGGATCTCGACGCCGTACAGACCGGGGCTTGGACGCTGCCCGACGAACGGCCGCTTTCCCCTGAGCTGGAAGCGTTCCTGGCCGCGGGTGAGCCGCCGGTGTACGTCGGTTTCGGCAGTATGCGCGCCCCGGAGGACGCCGCGAAGGTGGCCGTCGAGGCTGTCCGCGCCCAGGGCCGCCGGATGATCCTTTCCCGTGGCTGGGCCGATCTGACGCTGATCGACGACCAGGCCGACTGCTTCGCCGTAGGCGAGGTGAACCACCAGGCGCTGTTCGGCCGGGTGGCCGCCGTCGTCCATCACGGCGGGGTGGGGACGACGACCGCCGCCGCGCGGGCCGGTGCCCCGCAGGTCGTGGTGCCGCAGATCGCGGACCAGCCGTACTTCGCCGGGCGGGTGGCCGAGCTGGGCGTCGGGGCGGCGCACGACGGTCCGACACCGACCGTCGATTCGCTGTCGGCCGCGCTCGTCACGGCCTTGTCCCCGGAAACCCGGGCGCGGGCGGCCGAGGTGGCGGGCATGATCCGCGCCGACGGGGCGGCGGTGGCCGCGAAACTGGTCCTGGAAACGGTGAGCAGCGGACGAGGAACCCCTTGATGCGTGTCTTGTTGTCGACGAGCGGACTCCGCGGCGACGTCGAACCGATGGTGGCGCTGGCGACGCGGCTGCGGGCGCTGGGTGTCCAAGTGCGGATGTGCGCACCTCCGGACGCCGCGGACCGGCTCGCCGGGCTCGACGTGCAGGTGGTCCCGGTCGGGCAGTCGTTGCGCGCGATGATGCGCGCGATCACCGGATCGTCGCGCGGGGACGGGCTCCGGCTCCCGGCCGAGGAGATCGACGAGCAGTTCGACCAGGTCCCGGCGGCCGCCGAGGGCTGTGACGCGGTGGTGGCGACCGGGGTGCTGTCCGCCGCGATCGGGGTTCGGTCGGTCGCCGAAAAGCTGGGCATCCCGTACTTCTACGCCGCCTACTGTCCGATCTACCTGCCGTCGCCGTACTTCCCGCCGCCGCTCGGCCGCGGCGACGGCGAGCCGCCCGAAGATCTGGACATCGACGACAACCGCGCGCTGTGGGGCTTCTACAACCAGGTCTACTTCGACCGGTACGGCGGCCCGCTCAACAGCAGGCGCGCAGAGCTCGGGCTGCCGCCGGTGGAGAAGCTCATCGACTACGGCTGCACCGAGCGGCCCTGGCTGGCGGCGGATCGGCTTCTGGCACCGCTGAAGCCGGACCAGGACGTCGTGCAGACCGGGGGGTGGATCCTGCCCGACGAGCGGCCGCTTTCCCCTGAGCTGGAGGCGTTCCTGGCCGCCGGCGAGCCGCCGGTGTTCGTGGGCTTCGGCAGTACCTCCGACACCGACGACACCGCGAAACTGGCCGTCGAGGCGATCCGGGCCCAGGGCCGCCGGGTGGTCCTTTCCCGTGGCTGGGCCGATCTCGCCCTGCCCGACGACGGAAACGACTGCTTCGCCGTCGGGGAGACCAACTTCCAGGCGTTGTTCGGCCGGGTGGTCGCCGTCGTCCACCACGGCGGCGGCGGGACGACGCACGTGGCCGCGCGGGCCGGTGTCCCCCAGGTCGCGATCCCCCAGATGACGGACCAGCCGTACTTCGCCGACCAGGTGGCCGCGCTGGGCATCGGCGTGGCCTTCGAGGAATACGGCCCGGCCCCGACCTTCGAGTCCTTGTCCGCCGCGCTCGCCACGGCGCTTTCCCCGGAAACCCGCGAGCGGGCGGCCGAGGTGGCGGGGGCGATCCGCACCGACGGGACGGCGGTGGCCGCCGGACTGCTACGCGACGCGGTAACCGGTCACAGCGAGAAAGGAAGCCCGAACATGTCCGGAAACACCACGCAAGCGAACGAGCCGGTTCTGGTCGAGGTGACGGAGGACTTCACCTGTTACGCCGGACCGGATCCGTCGGGTCAGCACGACGAGCTGATGTTCATCTTCAACGAGGTCTTCCATTTCGACACCTACGCCCCCAGTGTGGGCGAGGTGCCCGACGAAGGCGTCATTCTCGACGTCGGCGCCAATGTCGGGCTTTTCTCGATTTACGCGAAGAGGCAGAAACCGAAAGCGAAACTGATCGCCTTCGAGCCGATTCCGGCGTCGGCGGCGGCGCTGCGCCGGAACGTGGAACTGCACGGCCTGTCCGGCTTGACCGTGCACCAGCTGGCCTTGGGCGAGGTCGACCGGAAGGATGTCGCGTTCACCTACTATCCCGGCATGCCCGGGAACTCGACGAGGCATCCGGAGACCAAGAACGAGCACTTCGCGGCTCAGGCGGTCGAGGTCGGCGTCGAGGTGGCGACCCTTTCTTCCGTGCTGGCAAAGCATCCCGAGCTGGATCGGGTCGACCTGGTGAAGGTCGACGTCGAGGGCTCGGAGCTCGAAGTCCTCGCCGGGCTGACCGAGGACGACTGGGCGAAGATCCGGTCCTGGGTCATCGAAATCAGCGACGCGAACGGCCAGCTGGCCGAACTCCGGAAAGCGCTGGAGAGCCGCGGATACACCGTGGACGCCGAACTCGACGACAAGATCATGGTGGAACCGATGTATTTGGTGCACGCTTCGCGCAAATGACGCCTTTCCGCGTCCGACGTGGACATCACGGAAAATGACTAGGGTGGGGAACATGTCCAAGCTTGCCTCTGAACCGCACGAAAACCGGCAAATGGCGGAGTGGTTCGGTGCCGACGCCGCGCGCTACGACCGCGCCCGCCCCGGTTATCCCGGCGCACTGGTCGACCGGATCATCGGATCGAGCCCCGGCAAGAGCTTCGTCGACGTCGGCTGCGGGACGGGTCTTTCCTCGCGCCCGTTCCAGGCGGCGGGCTGCACGGTGCTCGGGGTCGAACCGGACGCGCGGATGGCGGACGTCGCGCGAGCGCGGGGTCTCGAAGTCGAGGTCGCCAAATTCGAGGACTGGGACCCGGCGGGCCGCACGTTCGACGCGGTGACCTCGGGGACCGCCTGGCATTGGGTGGACCCGCTCGCCGGGGCGCGCAAGGTGGCCGACGTGCTGACGCCGAACGGCCTGATCGCGTTGTTCGACAACGGTTTCGAGCTCCCGCCCGCCGTCATGAAGGCGCAGGGCGAGGCATACCGGCACGCCGTCCCCGACATGTCGTTCGAAGAACCGTCCAAAGAGGACAGGGAAGGCGACGTCGAGGAGTACGCCAAACAGATCTACGCGAAGCAGTACGTGAAGGCGGCCGAGGGCATCAAGCAGACCGGCGCGTTCACCGAGCCGCGGCAACTGCGCTTCGTCTGGGAACGCGTCTACACGCGCGACGAATGGCTGGACCTGGTCCCCACCCAGGGCGGGCTCAACCACCTCGACGAGGCCGCGCGCACGCGGTTCCTCACCCACCTCGGCGCGGCGATCGACGAATTGGGCGGCTCCTTCACCATTCACTACGCCACCGAAGGCATCACCGCGACCAGGCGGTGAACGCTCTCGGGAAAAGGGGGATCCTCGATGCGGGTGTTGTTCTGGGCGTACGGGCCACGCGGGGACGTCGAACCGCTGGTGGCCCTGGCGGTGCGGGTACGGGAGCTCGGCGCGGAGGTGCGGATGTGCGCGCCTCCCGACTACGTGGAACGGCTGGCCGAAGTCGGCGTGCCGCACGTGGTCGTCGGCGAATCGGTGCTCGAAGGGGCTCGCGGTGGATTGGGCGGACCGCCCGATCCCGAGCAGGCCGTCGCGGGGATCGCCGAGCAGTTCGACAAGGTCCCGGCGGCCGCCGAAGGCTGTGACGCGGTGGTGGCGAGCGGTCTGCTGACCGGCGCGATCGCCGTGCGGTCGGTGGCCGAGAAGCTCGGCATCCCGTACTTCTTCGCGGTCGCTTCCCCCGTCCTGCAGCCGTCGCCGGAGCAGCGGGGCATGTACAACCAGGGCATCGACAAGATGTTCGGCGGCGCGCTCGACGACCAGCGGGCCGCGATCGGCCTGCCGCCGGTGCGGAACCTCTTCGACTACGGCTGCACCGACCGTCCCTTGCTGGCGGCGGACGAGGCTTTGGCCCCGCCGCGGCCGGAGCTCGACGGGGTGCGGACCGGAGCGTGGATGGTGGCCGACGAACGGCCGCTTTCCGCTGAACTGGAAGCGTTTCTGGCGGCCGGAGAGGCGCCGGTGTACGTGGGCTTCGGCAGCTCGCCCGCCCCCGACGACGTCGCCAGGATCGCCGTCGAGGCGATCAGGGCACAGGGCCGCCGGGTGCTCCTCGCCCGCGGCTGGGCCGATCTGGTCCTGCCCGACGACGGTGCCGACTGTTTCGCCGTCGACGAAGTGAACCAGCAGGTGTTGTTCGGCCGGGTGGCCGCCGCCGTCCACCACGGCGGGGTCGGCACGACGCATGTGGCCACCCGGGCCGGCGTTCCCCAGGTCGTGGTCCCGCAGATCGCCGACCATCCGCACCACGCGAGCCGGGTGGCGGAGCTGGGGGCCGGGGTGGCGCACGACGGTCCGACGCCGACCGTCGAGTCGCTGTCGGCCGCGCTCGCCACGGCCCTGTCCCCGGAAACCCGGGCGCGGGCCGCCGAGGTGGCGGGCACGATCCGCGCCGACGGGACCACGGTCGCCGCGGAACTGCTGCTCGACGCGGTCAGCCGGGAAAAGCCCGCTGTCTCTGTCTGAACCACCCCTTGGCTGGAAAACGAGTAAGGAAACGGGAGAACCGTCCATGAGCGCCACCGGAAAGCAAATGATCGCCGACAGCTGCCGGATCTGCGGCAACACCGAACTGGTGCCGGTACTGGATCTCGGCTCGCAAGCCGTCACGAGTGTGTTCCCGCGCTCCCGCGGCCAGGTCCCCGTCGTCCCGCTCGAACTGGTGAAGTGCTCGCAGAGCGGCTGTGGACTCGTCCAGCTCAAGCACACCACCGACTCCAGCCTGATGTACGGCCACGGCGGCTACGGCTACCGGTCCAGCATCCGGCCGTACATGATCAACCACCTGCACGGCATCGTCGGTCAGGTGACTGACCTGGTCGAGCTGAAGGCCGGTGACCTGGTCGTCGACATCGGCAGCAACGACTCCACCCTGCTGCGGGGCTATCCGGCGAACGGCCCGGAGCTGGTGGGCTTCGACCCCAACGGCGAACAGTTCCGCGACCTCTACCCGGAGCACGTCGGCCTGGTCCCGGATTACTTCACCGGCAAGGCTTTCGCGGACCGCTACGGCGACCGGAAGGCCAAGGTCGTCACGTCGATCGCGATGTTCTACGACCTGCCCCGGCCGGTCGAGTTCATGCAGGAGATCCACGACATCCTCGACGAGGACGGCGTGTGGATCTCCGAGCAGGCGTACCTGCCGTCCATGCTGGACATGGTCGCCTACGACGCGATCTGCCACGAACACCTCGAGTACTACGCGCTGCGGCAGTTCGAGTGGATGGCCGAGAAGGTCGGCTTCACCGTCGTCAAGGCCGAGATGACCGAGGTGCACGGCGGCAGCATCCGGGTGACCATGGCGAAGAACAGCGGCCACTACCCGGTGGACGACGCGGGTCTCGCGGCGTTCCGTCGCGGCGAGGAGGCCATCGGCCTGCACACGATGGCCCCGTACGAGAAGTTCGCCGCCAAGACCAGCGCGCACCGCGACGAGCTGCGCGACTTCCTCGACGCGTCGAGGGCCGCCGGAAAGCTGACCCTGGGCTACGGCGCGTCGACCAAGGGGAACGTGATCCTGCAGTACTGCGGGCTGACCGAGAAGGACCTGCCCGTCATCGGCGAGGTCAACGCGGACAAGGCCGGCTGCTTCACCCCGGGCAGCGAGATCCCCATCGTGTCGGAGGAAGACGCCAAGGCGCAGAAGCCCGACCAGTTGCTGGTCCTGCCGTGGGGGTACCGCGACAGCTTCATCGAACGCGAGCACGAGTACCTCGCGAACGGCGGCACCCTGGTCTTCCCCTTGCCCCAGCTCGAAATCAAGTCTTCCTGAGCACTGACGGCCATTCCGGCCCGCGGTCCCGGCGCAGTCGTGCCGGGACCGCGGTTCCGGGTGTGAGGAGACCGATCCCATGCTTGAAGACCCCTCGGCGGCCCGGATACTGGCGATCTCCCCGCATCTGAACGACGCGGTGCTGTCGGCCGGGGCCTGCCTCGACCGGGCGGCGCGCGACGGTGCGGAAGTGCTCGTCCACACGGTGTTCGCCGGGAGCGCGCCGCCGCCGTATTCCGCGGCCGCGGAACGGATGCACGCGTTCTGGGGTCTCTCGCCGGACGCCGACGCGACGCTCGTGCGCCGCGAAGAGGACATCGCCGCTTTAGGCCACTTAGGACTGTCCTATCGGCACGGACGATTCCTCGATTCCATCTATCGCAAGCGGCCGGACGGCGAGTGGCTGGCGTCGCCCAGGGAAGGCGGCGCGAAACTGGCCGTCGAAGAACGTTCGCCGGACGGCGATCACGAACTCGTCGCCGAGATCAAGGCCGACATCGAAGCGGTCATCGGGGAGTTCGATCCCACGCTGATCTTGACCTGCGCGGCCATTCTCGATCATCCTGACAATCAGGTTTCCCGTGACGCCGCGCTGTTCGCCGCGTTCGAGAAGGACCTCCCGATCCGGCTGTGGGAAGACCTTCCCTATGTGACGAACCGGCCGGGGCCGGTCGAGCTGCCGCCGGGATTCCGGCGCGGCGCTCCCGTGTTCCACGCGGTCGGCGAAGAGGTTCGGACGCGGAAATTCGAGGCCGTGGAGTGCTATTCTTCCCAGCTGGGAATGCTCAACGGACGTAACAAGAACATGGTCGCCCGAATGGACGAGCACGCCAGGAAGAATTCCCCGGACGGCGGATACGGCGAAACGACTTGGCCGGTCGTCCGCGTCGAAGAGCCCCGCTGAGCCCGAACCTCCCCTTTGCCGACGCCGCATCACGCCCGGAGGTACCGAGTGTCCACAACACTCACTCATCTGCCGTCTCCACCCCAGGACACCACGCCTCCCGAAAGCGGACGCGCCCGCTGGGCGTTCTGGCGTTCGCCCGCCGGCCAGCCGCCGTGGGCCCGGCCCGCGCTGCTGGGCATCGCGATCGTCGCGGCGGTGCTCTACGCCTGGAACCTGCCGCGCGCCGACTTCGCGCCCCTGTACTCGGACGCCGTCAAGAGCATGTCCGGCAGCTGGAAGGCGTTCCTGTTCGGCGCCGTCGACCCGCAGGCGACGGCCACGCTCGACAAGCTCGCCGGCTCGTTCGTGCCGCAGGTCGTCTCGGCCAAGATCTTCGGGTACAGCGAATGGTCGCTCGCGCTGCCGCAGGTGATCGAGGGCGTGATCTCGGTGCTCGTGATGTACCGGGTCGTGCGGCGCTGGGCGGGCGTCGTCCCCGGCCTGCTCGCCGCCGGGATCTTCACGCTCACGCCGGTCGCCGCGTCGATGTTCGGGCACAGCATGCAGGACGGCCTGCTGACCCTGTGCCTGGTGCTCGCGGTCGACGCCTATCAGCGTGCCGTGCTGGAGGGGCGGCTCCGGTCGCTGGTGTGGGCCGGTGTCTGGATCGGGATCGGTTTCCAGGCGAAGATGATGCAGGCGTGGATGATCCTGCCCGCGCTGGGGATCGGCTATCTGCTCACCGCGCCGATCGAGAAGCGCCGCCGGATCAAGCATCTGGGCCTCGCCGGTGTGGTGATGCTGGCTGTTTCACTGTCGTGGGTCGCGCTCTACACCTTCACGCCTGCCAGTTCCCGGCCGTATGTCAGCGGCACCACGAACAACAGTGCCTTCGCGATGGTCTTCGGTTACAACGGTCTCGCGCGGGTCGGCATCAACGTGCCCGGCGCGGTGCCGGACGCGGGCCGCGCGGGCGGCGCGCCGGCGCTCGGCCCGCCGGACCACCCGCTGGACATGTCGGAGGCCGGTCCGGGCGACCTCGGCCAGGGCCCCGGCGACCGCGGCCCTGGCGACACCGGCCCCGGTGACACGGGACCGGGCGCCGGGCAGCCGGGACCCGGCGACATGGGGCCTGGTGACACGGGCCCCGGCGACACCGGTCCGGGGCAAGGTCAGCCGGGGCCCGGTCAGGCTCAGCCCGGGCCAGGAGACGTGCTGGTCCTGCCCAACGGCGACGTGATCGTGGGGCCGGGCGGCGGGCCGCCGCCCCAGGCGGACCCGTCGAAGGTCGAGAGCCGCACGGACCCGTTGGGGTGGAACAAGTTGCTCGACGGCCACCTCGGCGTCGCGATCTCGTGGCTGTTTCCGCTCGCCTTCCTCGCCCTGTTCTGCGGGCTCTGGTGGTCGCGCCGATCCGAGCGCACCGATCCGGTACGCGGTGGGCTGCTGATGTGGGGCGTGTGGCTGGTGACCTTCACCTTCGTCTTCAGCTTCGGGGACGTAGCGCACACCGCGTACGTGGCTTCGTTCGCCCCCGCGCTCGCCGCGCTTTCCGCTCTGGGCATCGTGATGTTCTGGCGGGCGTATCGGCGCGGCGGCCGGGCGGGCTGGGTAATGCCTGCCGCGATCGCGGCGCAGGTGGCGTGGACCGCCTGGCTCTGGTCGCACTACCCGGGCTTCCTGCCCTGGGCACGGTGGGGCACCCTGGCGCTCGGCGTGCTCGCGCTCGTCGTGCTGGTGCTGGCCCGGGTGCTCAAGAACGCCTCACCCGCCCTGGTGAAAGCCGGACTCGTCATCGGCGTCGTGGCCATGCTGGCCGCGCCCGCCACCTACGCCTTGTCCGTCTTGGACTCCGACTACTCCGGTAGCTCCTTCGACGCCAACGCCGGCCCGGCTTCGGGATCCGCGTGACCGATCTGCGCGTCACCCGGACGGGCTGGCGTCCGCCGACACGGATCGCGTTCCGCTTCTGTGTCGTCTATTTCGGCTTGTTCTGCCTGCTCCTCCCGCAGATCCTGTTCGCGCTGCTGGGAGCTCTGGGTCCGTGGATCGTCGGACCCGCCCAGCCGTGGTTCGTCTTCGTGACGGACCTCGTCACCGGCTGGGCGGGCAGGACGTTCTTCGGCGTCGACGCGGTGCTGCACGCGGACTCGGGGGCCGGTGACCAGACCGCGGTCTGGGTGCTGGCGTTCTGCCTCCTGATCGTGGCGGTGGTGGCCACGGCGGTGTGGACGGCCTTCGACCGTCGTACCGCCCACCCGCGGCTGCTGGCGTGGTTCACGCTGTTCGTGCGGCTGTGTCTCGGCGGGCAGATGCTGGGGTACGGCGTCGGCAAACTGGTCCCCAGCCAGATGCCCGGTCCGACGCTGGCGCAGTTGCTGCAGCCTTACGGGGATCTGAGCCCGGCTTCGGTGCTGTGGCTGCAAGTCGGCAGCTCTCCGCCGTACGAGATAGCGCTCGGCGCGGTGGAGGTCCTGGCCGGCCTGCTGCTGTTCGTGCCGAGGACCGCGGTGCTGGGCGCCGTGGTGAGCCTGGCGAGCATGGCGAACGTCTTCCTGATGAACATGACGTTCGACATCCCGGAGAAGCTGCTTTCGGCGCACCTGATCCTGCTCGCGCTGTTCCTGCTCGCCCCGTACCTCTGGCGGCTGGTCGAGGTGTTCGCGCTGAACCGCGCGTCCGAGCCGCTGACGCAGCCCCCGCTGTTCGCCGACGCCAGGAAGAACCGCGTCGCGGTCTGGCTCCAGGTGGCGCTCGGTCTCTGGATCGCGGTGAGCGGCGGCTTTTCGCGGTGGGAGATCTGGTCCGAACAGGACGGACCCGGCAGCCCCAAGTCGGCGCTGTACGGGATCTGGGAAGTCCGGGACTTCACCCTGGACGGGCAGACCGTGCCGCCGCTGACGACGGACGAGAACCGGTGGCAGAGGGTCGTTTTCGACGATCCGGAGGCCGCGACCTACCAGCGGATGAACGGCGAGCTGGTGCCGTCGCGCGCGGACCTCCGGCCCGACGGGCAACTGGAACTCTCCGCGGTGGCGGACCAGCCCGGCGCCGAGAGCCCGCCACCCTTCGCGACGCTGCGCGCCTCGCGAACCGGGGCCGATCGGCTGTCGTTGAGAGGGAAACTGCGTGACCGGGAGGTCGTGATCACGCTGGAGCGGGTGGATCCGGACGGCTTCACGCTGCGGAGCCGGGGATTCAACTGGGTACAGGACTACCCGTACTTCCGGTGACGGACGCCTTTCAGTCAGACCGCACCGGTGGCCGAAGGCGTAACTCGTGTGATCAGGAACGGAACTCGCGTGATCAGACGGCGAACACGGTGAACGCCTTCTGATCACGCGAGTTCCGTCTCCAATCACGCGAGATCGCCGCCTGATCACGCGTGTTCGCCGCCTGATCACGCCGGTGGCGTGTTGCGAAAGCGGCTTTCGCGACTCCGCCCTCCCCGGACGACACCCGCCCAAGTACGTGAAGGCCCCCTTCACCGCGCTAGACGCAATGAAGGGGGCCTTCACGTACTTACCGGACGGCTCAGAGGCGCGACGTGATCAGGGCGGCCAGCCGCGAGACACCCTCCTCGATCAGTTCCGGCGTCAGCAGGCTGATCGACAGCCGCAGCTGATGGAACCCGCCCTTGCCGCCGTAGAAGTGGTGCATCGGCGTGAACAGCACGCCGTGGTCGCGGGCCGAGATCTCCAGCAGCTCGTCGTCGACGACGAACGGCACGGTGACCGTCACGAAGAACCCGCCCGTCGGGGTGTTCCACGAGACCCCGGAGCACGCGCCGAGCCTGCGCTTGAGCTCGCCCAGCGTGAGGTGGAGATTCCGTTGGTAGATGGCGATTTCCCGCTCGTTGGCCTTGGTCAGGCTGAAGTCGTTGAGCAGGAGCTTCCCGGCGATCACCGCCTGCGCGATGGGGGAGGTGTTCACCGTGAGCATGCCCTTGAGCTTCGAAAGCTGGTCCGCGTACAGGCCGCCGTCGGCCATCCGCTGATCCGCCACCGCGAAGCCGACCCGGGCGCCGGGCATGCCGCTCTTGGCGAAGGAACCGAGGTAGACCACGGATCCCGACCGGTCGAGCGACTTGAGCGAGGGGAGCCGCTCGGCCCCGAACAGCCCGTACGCGTTGTCCTCCAGCAGCAGGATGCCGTGCGCCTCGGCGACGTCGAGAAGCCGGTGCCGTGACGGCAGATCCATGCTGGTGCCGGTGGGGTTGGCGAAGTTGGGGGTCACGTAACAGGCCCGGACCCGCTTGCCCTGTTCGTCGGCCCGCTTGAGCTGCAGGACGAGGTCGTCCGGGTCGATGCCGTTCTCGTTCGACCGGACCGGCCAGACGGGGGTGTCGGTGAGCAGGGCCGCCCCGGTCAGGCCGACGTAGGTGGGCGCGGGCGCGAGCAGCACGTCCCGTTCGCTCGCGCGCAGCGTGCGGAGGACCAGGAACATGGCCTCCTGGGCGCCGACGGTGACGACCACCGACTCCGGGGTGGTGTCGATGTGCTCGTCCTCGGCGAGATTGCGTGCGATGAGGTCGGCGATGACACCCTTGGTGGTGCCGTATTGGAACAGGGTGCGGGTGACCCCCGCTTCGTCCATTTTCCGATCGTCGCGAAGATGCGCGCAATAGGCGTCGAGGTACTCGTGAATGAGTCGGATGTCGAAGAACTCTTCGTACGGCCGGCCTGCCGCCATGGAAATGGCCACAGGGTATTCGTCGATCAGTTCGTTCAGCAGATTCATCGACGAGATGGCCGGATCGGTGAGCGATCCGTGCAGCGTTTCCACGTTCAAGTGAGTGGACAGACCGTTTGAATCCATGAATACTAGGATTTCCATACGCCATCGAGGTGTCAAGAAAAGCCCGTGGACGCCGGAACGATTTCCCGTTTTCCCGCGCTGTCCATCGCCGAATACTTCGGACACTCGATCTCTGAAGGTACGGTCGGCCTCGTGCCGCGGCACCTTGGGGAGGAGCATCATGCTGATGACAACCGAGAACGGGATCCGGTTGTCCTACAACGACTGTGGCGACGGCCCGCCCGTCCTGCTGCTGACCGGGACGGGCGCGCCGAGTTCGGTGTGGGATCTGTATCAGGTACCCGCGCTCCGCGCCGCCGGTTTCCGCGTGATCACCATGGACAACCGCGGGATTCCGCCGAGCGACGACGGTGCGGACGGATTCACCGTCGAAGACCTCGTCGCGGACGTCGCCGCGGTGATCGACTACCTCGACGCGGTGCCCTGCCGGGTGATCGGCACGTCGATGGGGTCGTACATCGCGCAGGAGCTGGCACTCGCGCGTCCGGAACTGCTGGACTCGGTCCTGCTGATGGCCGCTTGCGGCAAGAGCAGTCTCGTCCAGCGAGTGCTCGCGGAAGGCGAAGCGAAGCTGATCGAGCAGGGAACCGAGCTGCCCCCGGGGTTTCTCGCCGCGATCCGCGCCATGCACAACCTGGGCCCCGCGACACTCGCCGACGACGACCTCACCGGCGACTGGCTCGACCTGTTCGAGGCGGCGGGGCCCTGGGGCCCGGGGGTCCGGGCGCAGTTGCTGCTGAGCGCGTTGCCCGACCGTCTCGACGCCTACCGCGCGATCAAGGTTCCTTGCCACGTCGTCTCCTTCGAGCAGGACCTCGTCGCGCCACCGGCCGCCGGACTGGAGCTGGCCTCCGTGATCCCGGGCGCGACCTTCCGCACGATTCCCGGCTGCGGGCATTTCGGCTACCTGGAGAACCCCGAGGCGGTGAACCGGGAGCTGCTCCGGTTCCTCCGCACCGAATCCCGCGAGACACTGGGGGAGACCGCATGACCGTCCTTTCGGCGGCCACCACACCGGCCCTGTTCGAGGCGACCGCGGCCGTGCTGCCGGATCGGCCCGCGGTGGCGATGGACTCGGCCACGCTCACCTACGCCGAGCTGAACAGCGAGGCCAACCGGCTCGCCCGAAGGCTCGTGGCGCACGGCGTCGGCCCGGAGCGGCTGGTCGCGCTGGCCATGCCGAGGTCGATCGAGTTCGTCATCGCGATCCTGGCCGTGCACAAGGCGGGAGCCGCGTACGTGCCCGTCGATCCGGACTATCCGGAGGAACGCAAACGGCACATGCTGGACGACACGGCGGCGCACTGCCTGCTGCGCCTGCCCGGCCAGGACGTGGCCGGCGCTTCCGTGATCCTGGACGTGGAGCGGGACCCCGGCGGGTCCGAGCCGAACCTGGACGATCGGGACCGGCTGGCCCCGCTGCTTCCCGACCACCCCGCGTACGTCATCTACACCTCGGGCTCGACCGGGAAACCGAAGGGCGTGCTGGTCACGCACCGCGGGATCCCGAACCTCGCCGACGACTACGTGGGTCGCCAGAAACTGGTTCCTTCCAGCAGGTTGCTGGCCTTCGCGTCGCCCAGCTTCGACGCCGCGGTCGCCGAGTTCTGGCCGATCTGGCAGGCCGGTGGCTGCCTGGTGCTGGCGTCCGCGCCGGACCTCGTCCCCGGTGAGCCGCTCGGCAGGCTGGTACGCGACCAGGGCATCACCCACGTCACGCTGCCGCCATCCGCGCTGGCGCCGCTGGAGGAGGCCGGCGGCCTGCCCGCCGGGCTGACCCTGCTGGTCGCGGGTGAGGCGTGCCCCGCGCCGGTCGCGAAACGCTGGGCGCCGGACCGCGTGATGATCAACGCGTACGGCCCGACGGAGGTCACCGTCGCGGTGACCGCGAGCGAGCCGCTGACCGGTGAGGACACCCCGCCGATCGGCAGGCCCATCACCGGTGTCCGGACCTACGTCTTGGACGATCGGCTGCGGCCCGTGCCGGACGGGGACGAGGGTGAGCTCTACACGGTGGGCCCCGGTCTCGCCCGCGGTTACCTCCGAAGAGCGGCCGCGACCGCGGAGCGGTTCCTGCCGGATCCGTTCGGCGGACCGGGCGGCCGCATGTACCGCACCGGAGACCGCGTGCGGACGCGCCCGGACGGTCAGTACGTCTTCGTCGGCCGGGTCGACGACCAGCTGAAGGTGCGCGGCCACCGCATCGAGCCCGGCGAGGTCGAGGCCGCGTTGCTCGCGGTGGACGGCGTGGCCCAGGCCGTCGTGACCGAGCACGAGAACCGGCTCGTCGCCTACGTGGTCGGCGCCGCCGGCGCGCCGGTGACCACCGAAAACCTGTTGTCGCCGCTGCGGAAGCGGTTGCCCGCGTACCTGGTGCCCGACGTGGTCGTCGGCTTGCCGAGCCTGCCGGTCTCGCCGAACGGCAAGATCGACCGCGTCGCCCTGCCCACTCCCGAAGAGGAGCACGCCGGACGCGCGGCGGGCCGGGCGCCGCTCACCCCCACCGAGATCATCCTGGCCGAGCTGTTCGCCGAAGTGCTCGGCGTCAGCAGCGTCGGCGTCGAGGACAGCTTCTTCGAAGTCGGCGGCCACTCGCTGCTCGCGACGCGTCTGGTGAGCCGGATCCGCGAGCGGCTGAAGATCCGGCTGAGGGTGCAGGCCTTCTTCGACGCGCCGACGGTGGCGCGGCTCGCCAAGGTCCTCGACGGCGCTCACACCTGACCTGGAGACCATTCATGCGGACGACGGCAGCCGTCGATCTCGGAAATCCCGATCTGTACACGACGTTGGACCGCCACACCCGCTGGCGCGAACTCGCGCTGGAAGACGCGATGGTGTGGAGCGAGCCGGGCAGTTCGCCCGGCGGCTTCTGGTCCGTGTTCTCGCATCAGGCGTGCGCCGCGGTCCTCGCGCCGTCGGCGCCGTTCACCTCCGAGTACGGGATGATGATCGGTTTCGACCGCGATCATCCCGACAACTCGGGCGGCCAGATGATGGTGGTCTCCGAACAGGACCAGCACCGGAAACTGCGCAAGCTGGTCGGGCCGCTGCTGTCGAGGGCGGCCGCGCGGAAGCTGTCGGAGCGGGTGCGGACCGAGGTGCGCGCGGTGCTCGACAGGGTGCTCGACGGCGAGGTGTGCGACGTCGCCGCGGCGATCGGCCCGCGCATTCCCGCCGCCGTCGTCTGCGAGATCCTCGGTGTTCCCGTCGAGGACCAGGACATGCTCATCGACCTGACCAATCACGCGTTCGGCGGTGAGGACGAGCTGTTCGACGGGATGACGCCGCGGCAGGCGCACACCGAGATCCTCGTCTACTTCGACGAGCTCGTCGGCGCGCGCCGCGAAAGCCCGGGCGAAGACCTCGTCAGCACCCTGCTGTCCGACGACGGTCTCTCGCTCGACGACGTGGTCCTCAATTGCGACAACGTGTTGATCGGCGGCAACGAGACCACGCGGCACGCGATCACCGGCGCGGTGCACGCTTTCGCCACGGTGCCGGGACTTCTCGCGGCGGTCCGGGACGGCGGCGCGGACGTCGACACCGTCGTCGACGAGGTGCTGCGCTGGACCTCGCCCGCGATGCACGTGCTCCGCGTGTCGACAGGCGAGGTCACGATCAACGGCCGCGACCTGGAACCCGGCACGCCCGTCGTCGCGTGGCTTCCCGCCGCGAACCGGGATCCCGCCGTCTTCGACGATCCCGACACGTTCCGGCCGGACCGGAAACCCAACCGGCACATCGCCTTCGGGCACGGCATGCACCATTGTCTCGGCTCCGCCCTCGCGCGGATCGAGCTGGCGGTCGTGCTGCGCGAGGTGGCCGGACGAGTGTCGCGGGTGGACCTGGTGAAGGAACCGTCGTGGTTGCGCGCGGTCGTCGTGCAGGGGTACCGGGAACTCCCGGTGCGGTTCACCGGACGCTGAGCCCGGCTCTGTCCGATGTGGACGGAAGTGTCAAACGGACACCATTGAAGCGCACTGGGCTTCGCGTCATCCTGTGAATGCGGATCGAATCTATTCCACGGAGGAATGTCTTGTCTTCTCAAGAAAGCACACAGAATTTCGAGATCGATCATGTGGAAATGTACGTGGCCAACCTGGAGGTGGCCGCGTCCGGCTGGATGGACAAGTACGGCTTCTCCGTCGTCGCCACCGACCGGTCGGCCGACCACCGGAGCGTGACGCTGCGGCACGCCGAGATCGCCCTGGTCCTCACCGAGCCGCTGTCCGACCGTCACCCCGGCGCGACGTACCTGCAGACCCACGGTGACGGCGTGGCCGACATCGCGCTGCGCACGCCGGACGTGGCCGCCGCCTTCGCGGCCGCGGTGAAGGGCGGCGCGGAACCCGTCCGCGAGCCGGAGAAGCGGGCGGACTCGGTCGTCACGGCCACCGTCAGCGGTTTCGGCGACGTCGTGCACACCCTGATCCAGCATGACGGCTCCGAGGACGCGCAGGCGACCGTCCGTGGCAAGGACGGCGTGGAGCTGAACCTCATCGACCACTTCGCGGTCTGCCTCAACGCCGGGGATCTCGGCCCCACGGTGGCGTTCTACGAGCGCGCCCTCGGCTTCAAGCAGATCTTCGAGGAGCACATCGTGGTCGGCTCCCAGGCCATGAACTCCACCGTCGTGCAGAGCCTTTCGGGTGCGGTGACCCTGACGCTGATCGAGCCCGACAAGACCGCCGACCCGGGCCAGATCGACGACTTCATCAAGGAACACCACGGGGCGGGCATCCAGCACATCGCCTTCACCAGCCCGGACGCGGTCCGCGCGGTCAAGGAGCTTTCCGCGCGCGGCGTGGAATTCCTGAAGACCCCGGACACCTATTACGACCTGCTCGGCGAGCGGATCGAGCTGGAGACGCACTCGCTGGACGACCTGCGGGAGACGAAGCTGCTCGCCGACGAGGACCACGGTGGCCAGCTGTTCCAGATCTTCACCGCCTCCACCCATCCGCGCAAGACGATCTTCTTCGAGATCATCGAGCGGCAGGGCGCGGGAACGTTCGGCAGTTCGAACATCAAGGCCCTGTACGAAGCCGTCGAGCTGGAGCGGACCGGGCAGAGCAACGGCCCCGCCCGCCGATGACCCACCTCTCCCTGCACGACCTCGAACGGGCCGCGCGCGCTGTCCTTCCCGGCGAGATCTGGGATTTTCTCGCCGGGGGCAGCGGCACGGAGGCATCGCTGGAGGCCAACCGCGCTGCACTCGAACGGATCTTCGTGATCCCCCGGATGTTGCGTGATCTGACCGATGCCACCGTCGAGGCCGAGGTTCTCGGCCGGCGCGCCGCGCTGCCCGTGGCGGTCGCGCCGGTCGCGTACCAGCGGTTGTTCCATCCCGAGGGCGAGCTCGCCGCGGCCCGTGCGGCACGCGACGCCGGTGTGCCGTACACGATCTGCACGCTGAGCAGCGTTCCGCTGGAGGACATCGCGGCCGTCGGCGGACGGCCCTGGTTCCAGCTCTACTGGCTGCGCGACGAGAAACGGTGCCTGGAACTCGTCCGCCGCGCGGAGGACGCCGGTTGCGAGGCGATCGTGTTCACCGTGGACGTGCCGTGGATGGGACGCCGGCTGCGTGACATGCGGAACGGCTTCGCGTTGCCGGAATCGGTGACCGCGGCCAACTTCGACGCCGGAGCGGCCGCGCACCGCCGGACGAGCGGGAGTTCGGCCGTCGCCGACCACACCGCGCGGGAGTTCGCGGCGGCCACTTGGGAATCCGTCGAGGCGGTCCGCGCGCACACCGATCTTCCGGTGGTGCTCAAGGGGATCCTCGCGGTCGAGGACGCCACGCGCGCGGTCGACGCGGGAGTGGCCGGAATCGTGGTGTCCAACCACGGAGGCCGACAGTTGGACGGCGCCGTACCGGGGATCGAGATGGTCGGCGAGATCGCCGACGCGGTCTCCGGCGGCTGCGAAGTACTGCTGGACGGAGGAATCCGGACCGGCGGCGACATCCTCAAGGCGCTCGCGCTCGGCGCGTCGGCCGTCCTGCTCGGGCGGCCGGTGATGTGGGGCCTGGCCTCCGCGGGCCAGGACGGCGCACGGCAGGTGCTGGACCTGCTCGCCGTCGAACTCCGGAACGCGCTGGGTCTGGCGGGCTGCGACTCGGTGAGCGCGGCCCGGCGGCTGAACACGAAGGCCCCTCGATACAGCTGATCCGTTCTGTCCGCGGTGGTTCCTTCCCGAAGGAGGAAAGTGTTCCTCTCGCTTCCCGCGCCGATCGCCCCGATCGCCGCGCACAGTCTCCTGCTCTTCTTGCTCCAGGTCGGTTTGCTGCTCCTGCTCGCCGTGGTCTTCGGACGGCTGGCCGCCCGGTTCGGGATGCCCGCGGTGGTCGGCGAGCTGGTCGTCGGGGTGCTGCTCGGCCCGTCCCTGCTGGCCTGGGCCGCACCCGCGGTGCACGGCTGGCTCTTTCCCGCCGTCAGCGAGCAGTACCACCTTCTCGACGCCGTCGGCCAGATCGGTGTCATCCTGCTGGTCGGCTTCACCGGCATGCAGATGGACATGGGACTGCTCCGGCGGCGGCGCGGCGCGGCGGCGGGGGTGGGGCTCGGCGGCCTGATCGTTCCTCTCGGTCTGGGCGTCGGCGCGGGCTACGTCCTGCCCAAGATGCTGGTTCCCGAGGGCACGGACATCACCGTTTTCGCGCTCTTCCTCGGGGTGGCGTTGTGCGTGAGCGCCATTCCGGTCATCGCCAAGACGTTGATGGACATGAAACTGCTGCACCGCAACGTCGGACAGCTCACGCTCGCCGCCGGCGCGATCGAGGACGCCTTCGGCTGGTTCCTGCTGTCCGTCGTCAGCGCGATGGCGGTCACCGCGGTGTCGGCCGGCGCCGTGCTTCTCTCGCTCGGCTACCTGATCGCCGTCATCGTCTTCGCGTTCACCATCGGCAGGCCCTTGGTCCGGGGCGTGCTGCGCACCGCGGCCAAGTCCGACGGTCCCGGGCTCACCGTCGCCGCCGCCGTCGTCTTGATACTCCTGGCGTCCGCCGGTACGCAGGCGCTCGGCCTGGAGGCGATCTTCGGGGCCTTCGTCTGCGGCATCCTGATCAGCAGCGCGGGCAAGGTCGATCCGGCCAAACTGGCCCCGCTGCGCACGGTCGTGCTGTCGGTGTTCGCGCCGGTCTTCTTCGCCACGGCCGGGTTGCGGATGGACCTTACCGCGCTGATCCGCCCGGAAGTCCTCCTCACCGGGCTGGCGGTGCTCGCGCTGGCCATCTTGGGCAAGTTCGTCGGCGCGTACGCCGGGGCGCGGCTCAGCGGCCTGAACAAGTGGGAAGGGCTGGCGCTCGGGGCCGGGCTGAACGCGCGCGGCGTCATCGAGATCGTGGTGGCCATGGTCGGCCTGCGGCTGGGCATCCTCAGCGTGGAGATCTACACGATCGTCATCCTCGTCGCGATCGTCACGTCGCTGATGGCGCCGCCGATCCTGCGGTTCGCGATGAAGAGGGTGGAGCAGACCGCCGAGGAAGAGGTGCGGGAGAGCGAGCACCGGGCGTGGACCACGGAAACGGCGAAGAGCCAGCAGGAACAGCCGCTGTAGCCCGCGGGCGCGAGTGGACGACCTGCCTGACCGGACTGGGTCAAGCGGGTCGTGAGTGGCGATTCGGGCCCTGCGCCGAGACCATCGCCTGCACGCCGCGGTTGAGGCTCCGCAGGTCGATGTCCGCGTGGTACCCGCGGATGACGCCGCGAAGCCGGGAATCT
>NZ_JBFBGL010000048.1:0-64643 GCF_040684635.1 Amycolatopsis sp. NPDC089917
ACTCCCGCAGCGCCGAGACGGCGACGTCGCGGCGCTCCCGCAGCGAGGCGGCGAGGGTCCGCAGATGACGTGCCCAGGCCGGGGAGCTCACCAGCCCTCGCCCACCGAAGTCGCCTTCCCATGATCCTCGGTCGGCGAAACCTTCGAGTTCTTGAAGCAGATGTAGGTCACGCCCGAGTCGACGCCGCCGTTCGCCGGGTCCGGGTTGATGCCCAGCGACTTCGCGGTCGCGTAGGACGCCTCGCCGATGATGTCCTTCGGGCCGGTGTCACCGATGACGGTATAGAGCACCTTGTTGTTGTAGATCACCGCGCACGAGCCGGCGCCCTTGAGGCCGGACTTCTCGAAGTTCCACGTGCTGCTGATGCTCGGCACGACGATGTAGGGCGTCTGGTCGGCGATCAGCGCCTTGCCGTCGGAGCGCGGGTACGCGGTGCCGTCCTGGAACCACGGGTCGGTGTTCTTGTTGCACCGCGGGGTCGGCTGCCCGTCGCAGTCGACGTCCATGTCGGCCTTCCAGAACACGGCGCTTCCGGCGTCGCAGACCGCGATGGTCCGGCCGGTCTCCTCGTCGGTCTTGTACTTGCCGTTCGAGATCTGGTTGCAGCTGGCGGTCTTCGCCAGCAACTGCTGCGCGGTCGGACCCGCCTGTATCGAAGGGGCCGCCGAGGCCATCGCCGCGGGGGCCAGTCCTGCGGCCACCACCATCGCCGAGAACAGGAGCAACTTCCGCATACCGTGCACCCCTTAGTTAATAAGACTTCTTTACCGAGGGTGCTCAGGATGCAGCCGGGCTCGGGGCAACTCAAGACCCGGCGGGGGGTTGTTTTCCAACCATGGAAAGAAAACCGGTCAAAAGCGGGCAAGCCTGGCGACGCGCGCCATCATCCGTCCCGCTCGGCGGTACAGGCCATCCCGCTCACCGAGCACGCTGTCGATCCACTCCTGGTCGACGTCGTGCCGCACCTCGGTGCGCGGCCGCAGCCAGCTGTCGCGCGGCACCGCGCCGCCTTCGGTCGTGTAGACCCGCGTCGCACCGGAACGCCGGAGCCTGCTGAGCACGCGCCGGTCGTAGGCGCCGAACGGCGGCGCGTACGCGCGTACGGGCTTCCCGCTCAGGTCGGCGAGCAGCTTCGGCGCGGCTTCGAGTTCGCGCCGGACGTGCCTGTCGTCGAGACGCCGCCAGTCCCGGTGCTCCCAGCCGTGCGAGCCGATCGACATCCCCGCCTCGGTCAGGCCCCGCAGGTCGTCGGCGTCGACGAAGCCCCGCTGGCCGATCCGGCCCGCCAGCGGGAAGAACTCCGCCGTGAGATCGCGCTCCACCAGCTTGGGGAGCGCGATCTCAACGTCCGAGACGTTGCCGTCGTCGAAGGTGAGTCCGACGTCGTCGCGTCCGGCCACCGTGTCGAGCACGCGCTCGAACTGGTCGACCGTCACCCATGTCTCGTTCTCGCCTGGATCGAGCGCGCGCACGGGCTTGCCCACGCCGCCAATCGCCAGGATCACCATCCGCGCCTCATTCGGGACCGACTGTATTTCCCGATTAATCGAGTTGGCGAATGGAGTAGTTACACACTCCAGCGAAGTGTCCACGAACGGATTACTTGCGGATCTCCAGGGTGCAGCACTTCGGGCCGCCGCCGGCCTTCCTGAGCTCGGAAATGTCCACGAAGACGACCTCGTAGCCGCGATCGGTCAGCCGCGCCGCCAACCCGGTCGCCTCGACCGGCAGGACGACGTTGCGGCCGTCGGAGACCCCGTTCAGCCCAAAGCACTCCGCGTCGGCCCGGTCCGCGATTACCGCGTCCGGGAACATCCTCTCCAGCACCTTCCGCGACCCGGCGGAGAAGGCCTCCGGGTAGTAGGCGATCTGGGCGGGCGTGGCGTCGGTGGCCTCGGCGAGCACGAACAGCGCGGTGTCGAGGTGGTAGTAGCTCGGGTCGATCAGCCGCAGCGAGACGACCGGGACACCGAGGACCTCCTGCGCCTCGGCGTGCGCGGCCGGGTCGGTCCGGAAGCCGGTGCCCGCCAGCAGGATCCTGCCGGTCCAGGCGAAGTCGCCTTCGGCCTCGTTGATCTTCTCGGGCATGGTGATGTCGCGGTAACCGTGCTCGACGAACCAGCGGCGGAAGTGCTCGGCCTCGGCGGTGCGCTGCGGGGCACGGAACCGCGAGCCGAGGACGCGGCCGTCGACGACCGTGCCGGAGTTCGCCGCGAACACCATGTCGGGCAGACCGGGCTGGGCGTCGATCTCCTCGACCGTGTGGCCGAGGCGTCGGTAGGTGTCACGGAGTTCGGTCCATTGCGCCATCGCGGTGTCGACGCTGACCGGGACGGACGGGTCCATC
This sequence comes from Amycolatopsis sp. NPDC089917, assembly GCF_040684635.1. Taxonomy (NCBI): domain Bacteria; kingdom Bacillati; phylum Actinomycetota; class Actinomycetes; order Pseudonocardiales; family Pseudonocardiaceae; genus Amycolatopsis; species Amycolatopsis sp. NPDC089917. Next base: position 2,349 of record NZ_JBFBGL010000048.1, read on the forward strand.
CACGGGTTGATGACGTAATCCACCGCGAAGTACCGCGGCGGGCACATGAGGTAGCGGCGCGTCGTGGGTACACGGGGCTGCTGCTCCAGTTCCGGCATACCCGAAGAGTAAGGCTCACCTAATTCCGCAATCAATCGCTGTTCGCTGCGCACATACCTGCTAAACATTGCGTGTGAACACCATCGACCAGCGAATCGTTTCATGCCTGATGGCCAATGCGAGGTCCAGCTACGCCGACATCGGCAAAGTGGTCGGCCTGTCCGCGCCCGCGGTGAAACGACGGGTCGACCGGCTGCTGGAAACCGGGGTCCTGCGCGGGTTCACCGCGGTCGTGGATCCCGAGGCGCTGGGCTGGGGCACCGAGGCGTTCGTCGAGATGACCTGCAACGGCAACATCACCCCGGCCCGGATCCGCGCCCGGCTGGAACCGCTGCCGGAGGTCGTCGCGGCCTACACGGTGTCCGGCGCGGCCGACGCGATCGTCCACCTGCGCGCTTCGGACATCCATCACCTGGAGACCGCGCTGGAGCGGCTGCGAGGACTGGAGATCGTCGACCGCACGGTCTCCACCGTCGTCCTTTCCCGGTTGCTGGAGCGCCCACCGACACCCGAAGCGTGACACCCTCGATCGGTGACCGATCAGATCCGCTCCAGCCACGACGGCGGCGTCGCCGTGCTCACCATCGACGCCCCCGCGACCCGCAACGCCCTGACGCTCGATCTGTCCGCGCAGCTGGCCGAGGCCGTCGCGCGTGCCGAGGCCGACGAGAGTGTCCACGCCTTGGTCATCACCGGCGCTCCCCCGGCCTTTTGCGCGGGCGCGGACCTGGACACGCTCGCCGACGCCCGGGAGGAGGGCCTCCGCGCGATCTATGCCGGATTTCTCTCGGTGGCGCACTGTTCCCTGCCGACGATCGCGGCGGTAGGCGGTGCCGCCGTCGGCGCCGGTTTGAACCTCGCGCTCGCCGCGGACGTCCGCATCGTGGGATCGAAGGCGAAGTTCGTGGCCAGATTTCTCGATCTCGGCATCCATCCCGGCGGCGGGATGACGTGGATGATCCAGCGGCTCGTCGGACCGCAGAAGGCCGCGGCGATGACACTCTTCGGTGAGATCGTCGACGCCGAAGCCGCCGTCGAATCCGGACTCGCGCTCCGGCTCGTCGAAGGAGATCTGGTCGAGGCCGCCCGTGAACTGGCGAAACCCGCCGTCGCCGCCCCGCGCGACGTCCTCCTGGCGACGAAGCGCACGCTCCGGCACACCGCTTCACTGACCGACCATTCGGCCGCCGTCGACGCCGAGATCGAGCCGCAGATCGCGTCGCTCACCGGGCCCGCGTTCGCCGAACGGCTCACCAAGCTGCGCGCGGCCATTACCGGCCGATGACCATTCCTCGACCGGACTTCACTACGCTGGAACGAGATACGCCTCACAATCGGGGCACATCGATAACCGTTACCATCGGTAACAGTTAAACCGGAAAACCCCCGCTCAGCGACGAGCTCAGGACACTCGAGGAGTAGGTCCAGGCCATTTTTTTGGCAATCTGGGAAGTGTGCCGGGGACTAACCTCGGAACATGGCACCTGTGACCTGGCCGACATCGCCGGGCGAGGCACCCGATCTCCGGCAAGGCCGGGGACGACGCACGTCGGGAGAGAGGGAATCCCTGACCTATGAGCACGAGTGCGAACGGCAACGGCTCCTTGTCGGCCGTCAGGCCCACCGAGGTCGCCAAGCTGGACCGGGTGGTCATCCGGTTCGCCGGTGACTCCGGTGACGGCATGCAGCTGACGGGCGACAGGTTCACGTCGGAAGCGGCGGCCTTCGGCAACGACCTGTCCACCATGCCGAACTTCCCCGCGGAGATCCGCGCGCCACAGGGCACCATCCCGGGCGTCTCGAGCTTCCAGGTGCACTTCGCCGACTACGACATCCTGACGCCGGGCGACCGGCCGGACGTCCTGGTCGCCATGAACCCCGCCGCGCTGAAGGCGAACCTCGCCGACGTCCCGACAGGTGGGACGATCATCCTCAACACCGACGAGTTCTCCAAGCGGAACCTGGTCAAGGTCGGTTTCGAGAACGACCCGCTCGACGACGACACCCTTTCGGCCTATCAAGTGCATCGGGTGGCCATGTCGACGTTGACCAGGGGCGCGCTCGAAGAGACCGGACTGTCCAAAAAGGACGCCGAACGCGCGAAGAACATGTTCGCGCTCGGCCTGCTCTCCTGGATGTACCACCGGCCGACCGAGGGCACGGAACGCTTCCTGCGCGAGAAGTTCGCGAAGAAGGCCGACATCGCCGAGGCGAACATCCTGGCCTTCCGCGCCGGCTGGAACTACGGCGAGACGACGGAGTCGTTCGCGACGACGTACGAGGTCGCGCCCGCGAAGCTGAACCAGGGCACGTATCGCCAGATCACCGGGAACACCGCGCTGGCCTACGGGCTGGTCGCCGCCGGGCAGCAGTCCGGCCTGCAGATCCTGCTGGGCACGTACCCGATCACCCCGGCGTCGGACATCCTCCACGAGCTGTCCAAGCACAAGAACTACGGCATCCTCACCTTCCAGGCCGAGGACGAGATCGCCGGCATCGGCGCGGCGCTCGGCGCCTCCTACGGCGGCGCGCTGGGGGTCACCTCGACGTCCGGTCCCGGTGTCGCGCTGAAGTCCGAAGCGATCGGCCTCGCGGTGATGACCGAACTGCCGCTGGTCGTCGTCGACGTCCAGCGCGGCGGCCCGTCGACCGGGCTGCCGACCAAGACCGAGCAGGCCGACCTGCTGCAGGCCATGTTCGGCCGCAACGGCGAATCCCCGGTGCCGATCGTCGCGCCGCTGTCCCCCGCGGACTGCTTCGACGCGGCGCTGGAGGCCACCCGGATCGCGCTGAAGTACCGCACCCCGGTGTTCCTGCTGTCGGACGGCGCGATCGCGAACGGCTCCGAGCCGTGGCTGATCCCGGACGTCGACCGGCTGCCGGATCTGCGGGTGGAGTTCGCCACCGAGCCGAATGCCGAGGACGGATCCGGGGAATTCTGGCCGTATGTCCGCGACCCCGAGACCCTCGCCCGCGAGTGGGCGGTGCCCGGCGCGGCCGGTCTCCAGCACCGCATCGGCGGACTGGAGAAGGCCGACAAGACCGGCCACATCTCCTACGACCCCGACAACCACGACAAGATGGTCCGCCTTCGCCAGGCCAAGATCGACGGCATCGACGTCCCGGACCTGGTCGTCGACGATCCGAGCGGCGGCAAGGCCAGGGTGCTGGCGCTCGGCTGGGGCTCCTCCTACGGGCCGATCGGCGCCGCGTGCCGCCGGGTCCGCAAGGACGGCATGCCGATCGCGCAGGCGCATCTGCGGCATCTCAACCCGTTCCCGGGCAACCTCGGTGACGTACTCCGTTCGTACGACACCGTCGTCGTCCCTGAAATGAACCTCGGCCAGCTGTCGATGCTCCTGAGGGCGAAGTACCTCGTGGACGTGAAGTCGTATACGAAGGTCGCCGGGCTGCCCTTCAAGGCGGAGGAGCTGCAAGGCGTGTTCACGGAGATCATCACCAGTACGGAGGCGGCGAAGTGACCGCGATTGACCTGGGGATTCCCACCCTCGGCGGCTTGGACTTGGTTCCGAGCGAGGCCGAGCCGCAGAAGGCGAAGGACTACAAGTCGGACCAGGAGGTCCGCTGGTGTCCCGGCTGCGGGGACTACGTCGTGCTCAACGCCGTGCAGTCGTTCCTGCCGACGCTCGGCCTCAAGCGCGAGAACATCGTCTTCATCTCGGGCATCGGGTGCTCGTCCCGGTTCCCGTACTACCTGAACACCTACGGCATGCACTCGATCCACGGCCGCGCGCCGTCGATCGCGACCGGGCTCGCGACCGCGCGACCGGACCTGTCGGTGTGGGTCGTCACCGGTGACGGCGACGCGCTGTCCATCGGCGGCAACCACCTGATCCACGCGTTGCGGCGCAACGTGAACATCAAGATCCTGCTGTTCAACAACCGGATCTACGGCCTCACCAAGGGCCAGTACTCGCCGACGTCCGGCCCGGGCATGGTCACGAAGTCCACCCCGATGGGCTCGGTCGACACCCCGTTCAACCCGCTTTCGCTGGCGATCGGCGCCGAAGCGTCGTTCGTGGGCCGCGCGCTCGACTCGGACCGCAAGGGCCTGACCGAGGTGCTGGAGGCCGCCGCGAAGCACCGCGGGTCGGCGCTGGTGGAGATCTACCAGAACTGCCCGATCTTCAACGACGGCGCGTTCGACGTCCTCAAGGACAAGGACGAGGCCGCCACCCGGCTCATCCCGCTGAAGTCCGGCGAGCCGATCAAGTTCGGGCCGCAGGGCGAATACGGCGTCACACGCGGCGGCTTCGCCGGGCTGGAAGTCGGGAAGGTCGCGAACATCGGCGAGGAGAACCTCGTCGTGCACGATCCGACGATCGAGGACACGGCGTACGCGTTCGCGCTTTCGCGGATCGGCGACCAGAACCTGAACCACGTGCCGACCGGCATCCTGCGTCAGGTCGAGCGGCCCACCTACGACGACCAGGCGCGCGCCCAGGTCGAAGAGGCCCGCGCGGCCCGCAAGCCGGACCTTCAGGGCTTGCTGCGCGGCAAGGACACCTGGACCGTCGTCAGCTAGTCAGAAGTACATGAAGGCCCCCTTCCTTGCGCCTGGCGCAAGGAAGGGGGCCTTCATGTACTTCAGCTCAACGGGCGGAAGCCCACGCGCTCCGCGTCGGCCGCGGTCCGGAACCAGACCTCCGCGACCATCTTCGGGAACTGGGGCGAGTCCTCGGCGCAGTACCGCAGCGCCGTCACGCTGGCCTTGACCGCGAAGTCGTCGGCGGGACGGCCACCGCCCGGACGCGGCATCGCCGAACCCGGACCGAACGGGCCGGGCGGAACGGACTCCGAGACAGGAGCGGCGGACTGCCGTGCGGGAGGCGGCTCCGGCGCCGGCATCGCGTCACCCGGCTGGACGGCGGGCTCGAACAGCGAACCGCTCTGCCCGCCGGACAGCTCCGGCTCACGACGTTCGATCGCCCGCATGGACGGCTGGATCGGCTGCGGCGGCTCGAAACCGCCGCGCACCGCTCCCCGCGGCGTGCGCTTGGGCAGCACCTGGGTGGCTTCGGCGGGCGTCTCGGGCTCCGAGTCGAGGAGACCGGCCTTCGCTTCTTCGTCGGAACCGAAGGCGTACGCGGGCGGGTCGTCGTGGAGCTGTTCTTCCCGCTCGAACCAGCTGGTCTCGACGGGCGCCTGCTCCGTCTCGACGCGCGAAGCGGGGCTGAACAGCGACACCTGCTCCTGCTCCGGCTGCGTCTCGGCGCCTTCGGGATCCAGCTGGATCTCCAGGCGGGACCGGTACGGCCCGTCGCCCGGCAGGATCGGCAGGGGCTCGGGCTCGGGTTCCGGTTCGAGGTCCAGCTTCGACGCGGGCTGGAGGTACTCGGTGGCCGCGGCGGCGTACGGGTTCTCCGGCTCGGGCTGAGGTTCGGGCTCCGGTTCCGGTTCCAGCTGGGCCGCGGGGATGAACTGCGTCCGCTCGGCCGCGTGCTCGGGATCGGGTTCGGGCTCCGGTTCCGGCTGAGGCGTGGTGCGGTACTCGGCCGCGTACTCGTCTTCGGGCTCGAAGGTCTGCGGCTCCACGGGCTCCGGCGCCTGCGCCGGTTCCGCGGGCTCGAAGATCTGCGTGGCGGTGGGCTCCGGCTCGGGCGCCGTCTCCTCGACGACGTCTTCACGCAGGTCCTGGACGGGCTCCGGCGCCTGCTCCTCGACGGGCTCCGACCACGGCCGCTGCGCGGGCTCGTGCTCGGTGAGCGTATCGGGATACGCGGGCTTCGGCTCCTCGGCGGCCGCGAACTCCTCGTCCAGCTCGTCGTGCGACGGCTTCGTGAGGTACGCGGTCCCGCCCGCGACGGCGGCGGCACCGGCGCCGAGGCTCACCCCGGCGGGCAGCCGGGACTTCTCGGCGTGCGCGGTGGCCAGCGAGCTTTCCAGCTCACGGATGCGCTTGCGCGCCGGGATCACCAGCACCAGCCAGGTGAGCAGCGCGCCGACGACGAACGCCAGCAGACTCCACAGCCAAACCTGTCCGAAAATGGACATCCAACCCGCCCTTTGTCAATGCGTTCGTGCGACCAGGTAGTCGGCGACCGATTCGCAGGCGTCCCGGGCGGGCGACGCGGGCAGCGCCGCGAGCTCGGCACGCGCCCGCCGAGCGTAGTCGGAAAGAGTTTCGCGTGCGCGTTCGAGTCCGGACGAGGCACGCAGCAGATCCAGGGCCTCGGCGACGAGCTTGTCGTCGGAGATCGGCCCCGACAGCAGCTCGACCAGGCGCGGGTCGGTGGCCGGGTCGGCCAGCGCGTACAGCATCGGAAGGGTGCGGACGCCTTCGCGAAGGTCCGTGCCCTGCGCCTTGCCGAGCTCGTCCGAGGCGGACGCGATGTCGATGACGTCGTCGGAGATCTGGAACGCGGTCCCGATGATGTCGCCGAAGCGGCGGAGCGCGTCGATGTAGTCGTCGGGCGCGCCGGACATCATCCCGCCGAACCGGCCGGAGGTGGCGATCAGCGAACCGGTCTTCTGCGCGATGACGGTGAGGTAGTGCTCGACCGCGTCGTCGCCGTCACCCGGGCCGACGGTCTCGCGCATCTGGCCGGTGACCAGCTCACCGAAGGTCTCGGCGATGATCCGGGCCGCGTCGGTGCCGAGGTCGGCGACCAGCCGCGAGGCGTGCGCGAACAGGAAGTCGCCGGTCAGGATGGCGATGGTGTTGTCCCAGCGGGCGTTGACGCTCTCCGCGCCGCGGCGCATCGTCGCCTCGTCCATCACGTCGTCGTGGTACAGCGTCGCGAGGTGCACCAGCTCGACGGCCGCGGCGGCGGTGACCACCTGGTCGCCCTGCTTCGGCCCGAACTGCGACGACAGCAGCGTGAACAGCGGGCGGAAACGTTTGCCCCCCGCCTCGACCAGGTGCGAAGCGGCGTCCTCGACGGCCTTGACGTCACTGCGGACGACATCGCGGAGGAGCGTCTCGACGTCGGCGAGACCGGTCGCGAGGGTGCGCAGGAGCTGCTCGTCGGCGATCTGGAGCCCGACGGACGCGCGCAGGTCCTCGATGGCACCACCTGGGGCAGGTGAAGACACAGACACGTCGGCTCCGCTCTCTTTGACACCGTTCGGGGTTGCTTCCAGCGTAGTGGCTACCCACTGAGGCCTGTTGACGTGCTGTCCAGGGGAAACGGTGACGAATATGACACCCCCACCGCGTATCCTGCCGACCTTGGCACGAACTGGGGGAACACCATGGAAAGTCCGGACGATTCCGGCGACAGACCGGCGTGGGCGCCGCCCGCCGAAGAGCACCGGGAGCAGCGTTCGACGGTGTGGATCACCATCGTCCTCTTCGTCGCCTTCATGGCGGTGATGCTGGTCGTGGCCGCCCTGGTGGTGGGCGGTTTGAAAGAGTCGAAAGCGGGTGCCGTCCAGACCCGGCGGCCGACCGTCCCGCCGTCCTCGACGGCTGTGACCTCCGTGACGCCGCCGACGACGTCACAAGCGGAGGTACCGACCCGCAAGTACGAGACAGCGGCCAATCCGCTCGTCGCTCCGGGCGTGACGATGCCGAAGGTGACCTGCGACCTACCCGGGCTTCGCGGCACGAAGGAGAAGCTGGAGGCGTTCTACCTGGCGCTGATCCCCTGCCTGGAGCGGGCGTGGCATCCGATACTGACCCAGGCGGGCGAACCGCGGATCCCTGTCTCGGTCAACGCCGACGATGTCGCGAACACCGCCTGCGGTCCCCCGCCACCGCCCGACGAGGCCGCGGGGTACTACTGCTCGGACGGCACGACGATCTTCGTCCCGCTGCCGAGGCAGCTCGAGGATGGCGGGCCCTACCTCCTGGACCAGCTGTTCCTGCTCGCCCACGAGTACGGGCACCACGTCCAGGAGCAGTCCGGGATCCTGTCGAAGCACGACATGCTCTCCGGCGACGCGAACGGCGACCAGCCGAAGATCCTGGAGCTGAGCAGGCGGCTCGAACTCCAGGCCGACTGTTTCAGCGCGATGTTCCTCGCCAACGCCGCCGGCCGCGGCTCGATCGGCGCCGGGCTGGTCACCCAGCTCAGGCAGAGCACGTTCGAGGACAGCGACACCCACGGCTCGTCGAAGAGCGCCTCGTTGTGGCAGAAGCGCGGCCTGGCGGCGAAGGACACCTCGGCGTGCAACACCTTCGCCGCACCGGCGAACGAGGTCTCCTGAGTCAGCGGCGGCGGATCTTGATGTCGTCCATGCAGGTCGCCTTCCCCGCGACGTCGCGGTACGGGTAGCCCTTCGCGTCCAGCAGCTCCATGACCTTCAGTTCGGCCTCGTCGAGCACGTCGCGTTCCTCTTCGCCCTGAAGCGTGATGCGGTAGGTGAACGAGCCGAGGTGCGCGCTGTAGGTGAACAGGCCGTCCTCGGTGAACCCGATCGCCTGGTACCGGTCCAGCTCGGCGAGGAGCTTGGCGCGGATGTCGGCGTCGGGGTGGTCGAACTTGCCGTTGACGAGGACGCGGTAGGTCGGCATGCACTCGAATATACAGACCTGTATCCGGATACGAACTCGAATATCCAACGGGTGTCCATGATCCACGGTCGAGTGAAACGACCGTCACGCGCGCAACGGGCGAATCCGACACGCAGATAGTGATGACAAAGGAAGAACGGCCGATCCGGCTCGCTCTCCGTCACGTGAGGAGGAAGCCCATGCGCATCACCATCGCAAGCCGGGCCGGCCTGGTCGGCGCGCTGCTGCTGGCCGGTCTCGGCGCCGGGGTGGCACCGGCCGCCGCGTCGAACCCCGCGGGCGTGGCCTCGCTCGGTTCCGCCGCCTTCACCAAGGGCAGTTCGGCGCCGATTTCGATCTCGTCGCTCGCCGACTGCGCGGTCGAGGGACCGACCAGCAACTCGTCAGGGGTCGTGAGCAAGACCGGGATCACGTTCGGTGGCGGCACCTCGACGTGCACGACCACCGTCGTCGACCCCGCGAACGACGTGACCACGACGAAGTCGGAGGCCAAGGGGGAGAACTTCGAGCTTTCGGCGCTGGTCTCGGCGAGCGGCCCTCGGATCAAGATCAGGTCGTACTCGGTCAGCTGCACGGCGACCCAGAACAACACGAACGCGACCTGGACCTACGGCGGCGCGACCGGGATCGGCACCCTGCCGTCGCCGGTGCCGGTCGGCTACGTCAAGCCGATCACCAAGTCCAACGGCACCCTGCTCGCCGAAGCGATCTTCAACGAGCAGACGCTGCCGGGCGACGGCAGCATCGGGCTGACCATGCTGCGGATCAAGTTCGCCCCGGCGTCGAACATCACCGGCGAAGTGGTCATCGGGCGCACGGCCTGCTCTCCCACCCCGTAAGCCGTCCTCCGAAAAGGGGTGTCCGGCGCCGCGCCGGGCACCCCTTTTCTCTTCTGGCTTATATAAGCCTACGCTGATATCTTGACGGCAGCCGAGCCGAGGAGGGCACCGGTGGTCGGCGTGACAAGCTGGGCAAGCGCGTGGTCGAGGCGGTGACGGCGACCGTCAGCCAGGTCTACGACACCGGCATCGACGATCTCTGGAACGCCTGCACCGACCCCGGGCGCATCCCGCGCTGGTTCCTGCCGGTCAGCGGCGACCTGCGCGTCGGCGGCAGGTACCAGCTCGAAGGCAACGCGGGCGGGACCGTCGAACGGTGCGATCCTCCGAAGAGCTTCGCCGCGACCTGGGAGTACGGCGGCGACGTCAGCTGGATCGAGGTCCGGCTGAGCCCCGAAGCCGACGGGCGCACACGGTTCGAACTCGACCACACCGCCGTACCCAACGAGCATTGGAACCAGTTCGGCCCGGGTGCCGTCGGCATCGGCTGGGACATGATGCTGAACGGCCTCGCGCTGCACCTCGAATCCGGCGAGGCCGCCGACCCCGAAGCGGCGATGGCCTGGATGACCAGCGAAGACGGCGTGCGGTTCATGACCCTGAGCAACGAGGCCTGGTACGAGGCGGACGTCGCCAACGGAACCGCCGCGGACACCGCCCGCACGCGCGCCGACGCCACCTTGGCCGCCTACACCGCGCCGCCGGAGAGCTGAAGATCTTCGGCGAGTTCCGGAGCGCGAAGCAGTTCGATGAGCTCGTCGTCGGCCCGGAAAACGGCGCGGGCACCGGGCATCCCCGCCTGCCGGAGCATCGCGTGGAGGACGTCGGCGTGCGGCTGGTCGAGCAAGGTCCAGGCCATCGCGCGGCGTTTCGCGTCGTCCCCCAGTTCGCGCGCGGTCCACCACCCGGTGACGAGCGCGCTCACCTGGTTGACCGCCGTTTCCCGCCCGCGCGCCAGTTGCGCGCGGTTCAGGCCGCACACCTTGATGGTCTGCTCGCCTTTTTCGGTCAGCGCGCGGTAGGTCCCGATCGACAGCACCAGGAACAGGTGGTCCAGCGGATCGTCGACGGTCGGGTCGATCAGCAGGCTGTCGCCGTCGTCGTCCACCGGGAACAGGTCGCGTTTGTGGTGGCTGTTGCAGTACTCGCAGGCGAGCAGGTGGTTGAGCCAGTCGAACGCGCGCCCCGGGTTCCGCGCGATCGGCTCGAAATGGTCCACAGTGGACCCGAGGCCGTCGCCGCAGTACATGCAGTAGCCGCGGCCCGCGGCCATGACGTCCAGGCCTGCTCGCAAAGAACGCCGGACAGCACGGGAAACTCGCCAGAGCCGGCGTGCTTCTTTGCTGTCACCGGAAGGGATCCGCGCGGTCAGGTCTTCGAGATCGGCCACCACCCGCCCCGGCAGCGCGATCCGGCGGATCCCGATCACCGATCGTCGGCCTCGAACCGCCTGGCCACCTCGTCCACCCGGCTCGGCGGCGAACTGCTCAGCATCCCCCGGAGGCGTTCCCATTCCCGGACGCCGTTCGCGTCCGCCCGTCCGGAAGCCACCTGGAACTCGAGTTCGGCGAGGTGTTCCCGCAGTTCGACCGCCTGCGGCGAATAAGGCGTGTCCAGGCCGAAGAGGTCGGAGAGCACGGCGTCGTCCCCGCTGCCGAACACGACCCGCTCGTACAGCTCCTCGGAGACCACACGCGGCGGGACCTCCTCGTCGGGCCCGGAAAGCCGGATGAGGCCGCCGGGGTCGGCTGCCTGGCAGACGTAGGGACTGTGCGTGGTGACGATGAACTGGATCCGCGGGAAATGCGCCTTGAACCACGGCCCCATGCGTTTCTGCCACGACACGTGGAGATGCGCGTCCACCTCGTCGATGATCACGACGCCGGGGCTTTCGTGATCGAGGCCCGCGCCGTCGAGCTGCTTGAGCAGGTCGACGACGAGCGCGGTCACCGTGCGGTAGCCGTCGCTCATCTCGCGCAACGGGAACCGGTCGCCGCGATACTCGACCCAGAGCCCGTCCGAATCGACGTCCCGAATCCGGTAACCGCCGGGCAGGAGGCCGTCGCCGAGGATCTCCAGCGCCGTTTCCTTCAGCTCGCGAGCGCCCGCTTTTCCTTCCAGGGCACGGAGATGCTGGTTGATCAGCCACGTGACGCCTTCGGCGAGCGAGGCGTCTTCGTGGAACAGGCTGGCCATCCGTGCCAGTGATCCCGCGCCGCGCATCCACGACTCGGCCTCGCCGCTGCCGCCCGCGAGCCGTCGGAAGGGTCCGTAGGCCGCGCAGAACGGCTGGCCCGGCGGGAGTCCGGAGATCGGCAGCAGCCCGGAGTCGAGCCAGCGGACCTCGACCGGCGCCGGCCCCTCCTCGCGCATCACCGACAGCTCGATCGACCCGGAGGTCTGGTCCATCGAGATCCAGCTGCCGGCGTCCGACAGCAGCCCCCAGGCCACGTCCGGCGCCGCCGCGACCGCGATGGCGCGCAGCAGCGAGGTCTTGCCCGAGCCGTTGCGCCCGGCGAGCACCACCCAGCCAGGGCCGGGTAACCGCAGGTCGACGGCGCGGGCGCCGCTGAAGCCGCGGATGTTCTCCAGCCGGACCCGCTCGATGTACATGGAGGAAGCTTACGTCGGCGCGAACGTCACCTCGCCACCCGAAAGTGGGTCGCCATCACGAGTTCCATCACAGCGTGCGCCCGCGCGACGTCCATGGTCGAGACGGCTTTCGAGCGGTCCCAATCGTCGATCCCTCGCTCCCGCTCAGGTGTGATCGTGAGCCGGACATGTCCGCGCGAGTCGAGATTCCCCAGCGGGGAGACATAGAGGGAGAATTCGCGGTCGTCCTTCGCACGGAACGTGACACCAGGGTTTCCGCTGAACGAGGTCTGGTGATGGTCCTTGTAGGTCTTGTTCGGATCCGCGAGCCACTCCCCCGGCGCGCCGCCGTTGGCGGTGGCCCCGGCCTCGATCTGAAGCCGATGCTTCGGCTCGACGAAGTAACAGGAGCCCGGTGTGGCGATCGGCTCGAACTCCGGCCCGAAGGTCTTCTTGACCGCGTCGCGGAACACCGCGCATTCGACGTTCGGATCAGCGGCACCGGCGGCGAGAATCAGCTCTGCACCCGCGGGCACCTGCGCGGCTACCGCGGGATCGCAGTTCTCGCCCTTGCTGGTGGAGACCCAGTTCGCGCAGACCCCGACGCGTTCGTTGTCTTGGCCGTCGAGCGGATAAACGAGATCTCGTGGCAGCTTCGCGGTACCAGCGGTGGCGAAGTCGCGAAGGAGTCCGCAGTCCTTGCTCCGGCTCTGGAGCCCGAGTTCGAACTTGACCGCGCGTTGGAAGCTGAGCGGCACCGTGATCGCGCAGCCGCTGACAACGCCCTCGCGACGGGTTTCGATCTGATAGCCCTTCACCCCGCCCAGGTCGACGACGGCTCCATCATTCCGAAACGCCGTGTGCCCCGGGTCCCCGTCGCGGACGTCGACGATGGCCTCGTAGCCGTCTCGATAGAGCGTGCACGTCTTCCTTCCGTCCTTCACCTTGGGTTCACGAGTCACGGGCCGGGGATTGCCACCCTTCCGTCGGTCGTAGGTGGCCTGGTCGATCAGCTGACAGAAATCGAGTGCGGCCAGTGCGGCGTCGACGACCTGTTCGTCGCGATCGGCAGGACGCGGTTGTTTCGGATGCCATTTCGGAAACTGCGGTCTCGGCGGGGGCGTATCGACGGAATCCGTACAAGCCGCCAACTGGCTGACAAGTAACGCACCGAGAATCACTCTTCGGAACTTCATTACGCAGAGTATGCGAATTCCGCGCGCCGACTACCAGGTAGAACCCCGCGACCCGAGGCACGTTCACCTGAACGGTTTTCACGGATAGTCACCGGGTTCGTTGACGCTATTCAGTGCGGAACCGAACTATATGCAGACCGGTTCCTCGCCTCGGGAACCCTGGTAATCTTCCCGGCGTCGGATTACGCAGGGTGCATCGGGAGACGCGCCTTGTAGCCACGGGAGGGGCACATGACGACGGTGACTTCAGGGTGGCTTCGGCCATTCAGCGGGGATCGGTTCGAGACGGCAGAGGTGCATGGCCGTGTCTGACGAGACGCCGACCTATGAACCGGGAATCCGCTGGAACGACGCTCTCGGTATCGCCGCCCGTCCCACCGGAGGCTCATACGGGACACCTGTCGCGGAAGGCGCGGGGTTCAAGTACGACGAGGCGACCCTTCACGAGCTGGCGAAGGAGTGGTTAGACCTGGCCAAGGAGTACAAAGCTGACCTGAACCAGGCGGAGTACCTAGCCAAGGCGAAGGGTCCGGGCGAGGAATACGCGAGCAAGAACAACGCTGGCATCACCCAGCAGTCTGGCACCGCACTATCGGACGCACTGAACCAGCGCATCGCGTACTGCGAGAACATGGCGAACAAGTACGTGACCGCGCTCGGCAAGTACGCCACAGAAGAAGACCATGCCACCACGGTCCTCAATCAACAGCCGAAGGGCATCCTCTGATGCGACGCTCCATTGTCCTTGCAGCTGCTGCCACGCTTGTCCTCTCCGCGTGCTCGTCCCCAACCAACAACGGCACACCCACGCCCACAAGCGGATCGAGTCCGGGCCCGTCCGGCTCGACTGCTCAGACGCCCGGTCCCGACGTCCCCAAAGTCGCCGAACCCCTCAATCTGACCCAGGTGAAGCAGACCCCCTGCAACGCGCTCACCAACAAACAGGCCGAAGAACTTCTTGGATCCAACGCAGTGCCCAAGGAAAGCCTTGACGGCGCAGCAGGACCTTCCTGCATGTGGTCCATTCCAGCCACGTCCCGCCCATTGGTCGACGTGATCTTCGGCAGGTCCCCGGACGGTGGCACCGCAAGTGTCTACAAAGCGAAAGGGGGGACCTACAAACTCGTCGAACCACTTGCATCGGTTGACGGATACCCCCTGACTGTCTACGGCACAAAAGACGAGCGCCCTTCAGGCAAGTGCTCAGTGGCATTAGGGGCCAGTGACACAGAAACCATCGGCATCGTGGCAGAACAGTCCACGACCAACATCGGCAAGAAGGACCCCTGTGACGCCGCGCGCGAAGCGGCGATCAGGGTCCTCGCCACCATCCGAGGAGGCAACTGATGGTCGCCGAAGGACCGCTCACTGCCGCCCAGATCTACGAACAAGTCACCGGGGGTGAAGGCACCGCCTCGCTGTCCGATGCCCAGCAAGGTGCCTACAACCTGGCCCAGCGTCACCAAGAACGCATGCAGCGGCTCACCAAGCTCGCCCAGAAGACCGCCTCCGGCTGGCAGGGTGGTTCCGGCGACGCTGCCGTAGCCGCGACGAAGCCGCTCGTCGAGGCCGCGATGGACGACGCGATGCATCTCTCCGTCGCCCAGAACGCCATCACCGCGCAGATGGGCGCGTTCGGGTCGGCGAAGAACTCGGTCAAGCCGGTTCCGCCCGAGCAACCCGCCCCGACGGCCGAGGATGTCAAGGCTCTCATGGGCGGCGGCGGTCAGTTCGGGTACTGGGACAGGGTCAAGAGCTACCAGGCCGACAGCCAGCACAACATCGACACCTTCGCGACCTACCACTCGGCCAGCACTTCCAACGGCGACGAGTTGCCCGCGCAGTACGCGCAGCTCACCGACCCCGGTGGCAGCGTCACCCTGGACGACGGCAGCTCCGGGAAGCCTGCGGTGAAGGGGTTCGGCGGGGGTTCCGACAGGCACGATCCCGGCATCAGCGAGCCCTATGGCCGACCGAGCGGGCCAAGTGGACCGAGCGGGCCGGGCAGCGGCGACCCGGGGCAGGGGCCTCGCCAGGGCGGGCCCACCGACAGCGGCCCGCAGCCCGGCCAAGGCCCCCAGCCAGGTCAGCACCTGCCGGGCCACCATCAGCAGCCCGACGACGGGACCCGCGCAAGTTCGTATACGCCGCCCCAGACCACGCCGGTCGTGCCGCCGGCGGCGAACCTCGACTTCGGGCCGAACGGCCGACCGCCCACCTCCTACAACCCGCCCGGCACGTTCCCGCCCGGGTACGGCCCGTTCGGCCCAGGGACCGGAGGACCGGTGACCGGCGGGCCGGGAACGAGTGACCCGGGGGCCGGTGGCAAGACACCAGGCGTGTCAGGAGGCGGCTTCCGAGGAGGAGTCCCCGGTGGCACGGCGGGACAGCCCGGGATGGGTGGCCGCAGCGGCGCCGGGACGCCGGGTGAAGGCATCGCCGGGCGTGGCGCGGCGGGGTCCGCGGGGGCCGCGGGGGCCGCCAGCCGTGGCGGCGCGAACGGTATGCCAATGGCGCCCGGCGCGAATCGCGGGAAGGGCGAGGACGACAAGGAGAAGAGGGCTCCGTCGTACCTCCAGAACCCGGATCCGGACGAGACCTTCGGTGGCTACACCGAAAAGCCGACGCCGCCGGTGATCGGCGAAAAGAAGAGCTAGCACCACAGTCCCAGGGGAGGGAGACACGTGGTGCTCGCGCGCCCGGTCGAGATCACGCTCGACACTTTGTTGACCGCGTTCCGTCACGCCGGTTGCGGAGATCCGCATCTGATCTTCGCGGGCGGCCTGCGTTACGTCCCGCCGTCGTCGCGCAACGGCGAGGACCGCTCGGCGTTCGAGGAGCTCGGCGGGCTCGGGTTCACCGAGGGCAAGCGGTTGACCAGCGGCTTCGAGGACGTCCTGCACATTCTCGACCGGCCGAACACCGAGTACTACGCGACGACGCGGACAGAGGAGGAGCAGTACAGCGTGCTCGTGGCCGTGCGCGGGCGGGCAGCGGTGACGGCGATCTGCGAAGGCGATCGAGTGTGGTTGAAACGCGTGCGGACGGCCGACCGCGCGGCGGCGCTGGTGATGAACCTGCCCGAGTATCCGCCGGCGCGGTTCGCGCCGTTTTCCTTGCCCCAGGACGATTTCAAGGCCGACGCGGGAAACGAGCTCTACGACGAAACCGCGTCACGAAGCCGGGAAGCCCGGCGGTTGGACGAGGTCTTCGAGCAGCCGTATTTCGGCATCGGGTTCTTCGCCGCGGCCAAGCGCGCTGACGGAGGCAGACGCACCGAGGCCGTCGACGGTCTGACGTATCTGGACCTCGACGCCGGCCGGGTGGCCATGCACGTGACCGGTCCGCCCCGGAACCGGTACGTCACCGTTCTCCCCGGCGAACCTGTTCTCCTGGCCCAGAAAGTCGCCGCGCTGCGGGCGAGCCTCGATCACTGACTCGATGAACCGCACCGACCGAGCCGGGTCCAGCGCCACCGCGTCCACAGTGGACTGAAGGTACGGTTCGACATCGGCGGGCCGGTGCAGGATCAGCCCGTATCTCCGGCGTTCCTGGTACACCAACGACCGGGTGCCGCCAAATTCCAGCAAGACGTAGGAATCGCCGGGATATGCTCCAGCCGCGAAGGGGATGACCCGCAGGTCGATGTTGGGGCGCTCGGCCATCGCGACGAGGTGTCGCAGCTGGTCCGCCATCACTCGCGGCCCACCGACCCGACGGCGCAGCGCCCCTTCGTCGATGTAGGCGACGAACCTCTTTTGCCCCAGTATCTTCTGCCGCTCGAGAGCTGCGGGAAACTCCGACGCCCGTGCGTAGGACGGGGTTCGCAGCAGACCGGGCAAGAGGATCGTTCCGAATTCGACGATCTTGGTGGCCTCCTTTTCGAACTGAGCCAGGACTTTCCTCTGGAGCGACACGTCGCCGAACCACCAGCGCCCGGTGTCGCGAGACAGGATGAGCAGCGCGTCCCGCCGCTCCCCGGTGACCCGGTAGACCGCGAGCAGTGCCGAGACCTCTTCGGCGGACGCCGCTCGCGCTCCGGTTTCGATCCGGCTGATGGTCGATTGGGACCACGCCAGTCTGTCCGCCACCTCGGTGGCTGCCAGTCCGGCCGTCCTTCGCGCGTCTCGTAGTCCTTCGGCGAGCGCCCTCGCCTGGGGCGTGGGTTTCGGCTTCGGCATCGCTCCCCCTCTCCAGGCGAGCACCCTGACCGTTGCGCTCCGGCAAGTCATTCGCCGACGTGGGCGACTTCGCGGATCGCCGCCGAGATGGCGCCGAAGTCCTTCTTCAGCAGGGCGCCGTGGTTGCTGCCGACCTTCGCGCTCACCTTGATCTTCGGGTTGCGCTCGGTCACGGCGTCCAGGCTGGTCCGGATCTGCTCCTGCTCGTCCCCCTTGCTGCCGAAGGAAGTTCCCGAGGCGACGACGTAGCGTGTCTGGACGGTGATGCCGTCGAGCACCGGGCCCAGCGCGGACTCCCGCGAGAGCTTGCCCAGTTCGATGTTGCTCTCCGCCTGCTCCGCGGCGGACATGCGCGGCGCGAGACCGGTCGGGCGCAGCAGCGGCATGAACAGGTTCAGGCGCTTGAACAGCTTCCGGATCCGCGCCTCCATGGCGTCGTCCAGCCAGTCGTACGGGAAGGCGCCGTCGACGAGGACGGTGCCGAGCGTCCGCTCCGGGTTGTGGGCGGTCCAGTGCGCCGCGACGACCGCGCCGTAGGACCAGCCCACCACGACGGCCTTCTCCACTCCCCTGGCCGCGAGGACGGCGTCGACGTCGCGGACGGCGGCTTCGAAGGAGTAGTCGGCCGAACGCCCGGACTTGCCGCGCGCCCGCTCGTCGAAGGTGATGTGGCGGAAGTCCGTGCCCAGGTCGGCGAGGATCCGCTTCCAGTAGCCCTGGGTCGCGAACTGGCCGTTGAGGTAGACGACCGGGATGCCGGGGCCGCCGGTGTCGGTGACGGCCAGGTGGGTGTCTTCGACGGGGAGCATCCCGGTCCAGGAGGAGGAAGTCATGGGAGAACTATCGCGGCCCGGCCTGACACCGCCCTGACGTCGCTCTGACACGGAAAGGCCCCCTCACGACAGCGAGGGGGCCTTCCCGGAAAGCGGGGACTACTTGAGGGCGAAACCGCCGGAGCCCGCCCAGTCGAGGGCGAACGCCGGGATCAGGCCGAGCACCAGCGTGACGATGACGCCGAGCGTGATCGCCGTCGTGGTGAACGCGCCGGGCACGGTGACGGTCGGACCGTCGGGAGCCGGCTCGGAGAAGTACATCAGCACGATCACCCGCAGGTAGAAGAACGCGGCGACGGCGCTGAAGATCAGGGCGACGACGACCAGCGGCGCCATCCCGTCGGACAGGGCCGCCGAGAACACCACGAACTTGCCGACGAAACCACTGGTCAGCGGGATACCGGCCAGCGCGAGCAGCAGGAACGTGAACACGCCCGCCAGCACCGGTGACCGCTTCGCCAGCCCCGCCCAGGCGGACAGGTGCGTCGCCTCGCCGTTCGAGTCCCGCACCAGCGAGACGACGCCGAACGCGGCGAGCGTGGTGAAGCCGTAGGCCAGCAGGTAGAACAGCGTGCTCGACAGGCCTTGCTCGGTCATCGTGATCGCACCGATGAGCAGGAACCCGGCGTGCGCGATGGACGAGTAGGCGATCATGCGTTTCACGTCGGTCTGCGTCAGGCCGAGCACCGCGCCGATCAGCATCGAGAGGATCGCGACGCCCCAGAGCACGCCGCGCCATTCCCAGCTGGTCGACTCGAAGGCCACCGAGAACACCCGCAGGATCCCGCCGAACGCGGCGACCTTGGTGCAGGCGCCCATGAACGCGGTGACCGGGGTCGGCGCGCCCTGGTAGACGTCCGGGGTCCAGGTGTGGAAGGGACCGACCGAACCCTTGAACAACAGGCCGACCGCGAGCAGCCCGAGCCCGGCGAACAGCAGCGTGTCCGACCGGTCCGAACCGGCGGCCGCGTTGGCGATGTCCGACAGCTTCACGGAGTTCGCGTAGCCGTAGAGCAGCGCGAGACCGTAGAGGAAGAACGCCGACGAGAACGCGCCGAGCAGGAAGTACTTGACCGCGGCCTCTTGCGAGAGCAGGCGACGACGCCGGGCGAGACCGCACATCAGGTACAGCGGCAGGCTCAGCACTTCGAGCGCGATGAACATGGTCAGCAGGTCGTTGGCCGCGACGAACGCCATCATGCCGCCGAGCGCGAACAGCGTCAGCGGGAAGACCTCGGTCTGCATGCCGGTGGTGCCGACCTGCGCGCGGTCCTGGATGGTGCCGGGGCGGATACCGGCCTGCGCGACGAACGCGCCGCCCGGTTCGACCGAGCGGTCCGCGATCAGCAGCAGCGCGCCCAGCGCGAGCGCCAGCAGCGTGCCCCACAGGAACAGCGACGGCCGGTCGACGGCGATCGAGCCGCTGAAGGTCGTGACACCGCCCTTGGGCGCCGACGAACTGGCGTACCAGACCAGGAAGACACCCGCGGCCCCAATCCCGACCAGGGACAGGAAGACCTGCGACGGCCACCGCATGTGCTTGGGCAGGAAGGCCTCGAACAGCACGCTGACACACGCGGCCCCGAGGATGATCAGGATCGGCGTGACGGCGAAGTAGTCGATCGACGGCACCTGCACCGGTGGCGCCTGAGTCAAGAAGAGCACGGTTTACTTGCCTCCCTGCACGGACGACAGCGTCGCCTGCACCGACGGGGTGATCGTGTCGAGCACCGGCTTCGGATAGAACCCGAGCGCGATGATCAGCACGACCATCGGCGCCAGGATCGCGATCTCCCTGCCGCCGAGGTCCTTGATGGTCTTCTTCGCCCCGAGTTCCGGGGCGATGGCCGTACCCGGGCCGCCGCCGGCGCCGATCAGGGCGTCACCGCGGACGGGGCCCTGCATGACGCGCTGGTAGAGCCAGAGCACGTACGCCGCGGCCAGCACCATGCCGACCGTCGCGATGATCGTGTACACCGGATAGTCCACAAAGGACCCCAGCAGCACCAGGAACTCGCTGACGAAGGAGTTCGTGCCGGGCAGGGACAAGGTGGACAGACCGGCGATGAGGAGCATCCCGCCGAGCAGCGGGGTCACCTTCGCCATGCCGCCGTAGTCGGAGATCCGGGTGGATCCGCCGCGCATCACGATGAGGCCGACGACCACGATCAGCATGCCGGTAGCGAGGCTGTGGTTCAGCATGTACGACACCGAGCCGACCATCGCCTGCTCGTTGAAGGTGAAGATGCCGAGCGCGATGAACCCGAAGTGGGCGATCGACACGTAGGCGATGAACCGCTTCATGTCGCGCTGGCCTGCCGCGAGGATCGAGCCGTAGAGGACACCCGCGACGGCGAGCACCAGCACCCACGGCGCGAGTTCCTTGCTGGCGTCGGGGAACATCGGGAGGCAGTAGCGCAGGAACCCGAACGTGCCGACCTTGTCCAGCACGCCGACCAGCAGGACCGCGACGCCGATGGGCGCCTGGCCCGCGGCGTCCGGCAGCCAGGTGTGGAACGGCACCAAAGGGGCCTTGATCGCGAAGGCGAGGAAGAACCCGAGGAACAGCCAGATCTGCGTGCCGGTCGGGGCGTCACGGACGACGGTGACCAGCGTGGCCCAGTCGAAGGTGCCCTTGCCGAGCTTGTCCGACGCCAGCGAGTACGCGCCGATCGCCGAGGCCAGCATGATCAGGCCGCCGAGGAACGAGTACAGGAAGAACTTGACCGCCGCGTACTGCCGGTTCGCGCCGCCGTAGCCGCCGATCAGGAAGTACATCGGGATCAGCATGATCTCGAACAGCACGTAGAACAGGAAGACGTCGGTCGCGGCGAACACCGCGATGGTCAGCGCCTCCTGCACCAGGATCAGCGAGAGGAACCCGCCCGCCGAGCGCCCGGCCGGGAGCTTGTCGGTCAGGCCCAGCGCGCCGACCACGATCGGCACCAGCAGGCCGATGACCGCGATCATCACCAGCGCGATGCCGTCGATGCCGAACGAGATGTGGATGCCGAAGTTCGGGATCCAGTCCATCGACGTCTTCTGCTGGATCCGGTCCCCGGCGGGCGCGTAGCTCGCCCACATCGGGATCACCAGCAGGAACGTCAGGATCGACACCACGAGCGCGGTGAGCGTCGCCAGGCGGTCGTTTTTCTTCATCCCGGCGACGACCGCCGCACCGAGCAGCGGCAGCAGGATGGATGCGAGAACCCAGGTCATCAGGAGAACCTCACCAGCAGGAGTGCCGCCAGAAGCAGGAATGTGCCGCCCAGCATGGACAGGGCGTACGAGCGGACGAAGCCGGTCTGCAGGCGGCGCAGGCGCCCGGATCCGCCGCCGAGCCCGGCGGCGAGGCCGTTGACCGCGCCGTCGACCCCGCGGTTGTCCACGTAGACCAGCGCGCGGGCGAGCCAGGTGCCCGGACGGGCGACCAGCGTCTCGTTCAGGGTGTTGCCGTAGAGGTCGTTGCGCGCGGCCTTGACCACGGCGGAGACCCGCTCGGGGCGTTCCACCGGGACGTCCTTGCGGCCGACGAACAGCCACGCCGCCACCGCGCCGAGTACGGACAGCGCCACGGTGAGGATCGGGACCAGCGCGTGCGGGATGACGCTGTGGCCACCCTCTTCGAGCGGGCCGACCACCGGCGAGAGCCATTCGGCGAACCGGTCGCCGAGGGCGAAGAACGCGCCGGCGCCGACCGAGCCGACGGCCAGGATGATCATCGGCCACTTCATCACCGCAGGAGACTCGTGCGGGTGGAAGTCGCGGCCATCGCTGGACTTGATCTCCTTCCAGCGTTCCTTGCCGAAGAAGGTCATCACCATCAGGCGCGTCATGTAGAACGCGGTGAGCCCGGCGCCGAGCAGTGCCGCGCCGCCCATCACCCAGCCGCGCCAGCCGCCCTGGCTCAGCGCCGCTTCGATGATCGCGTCCTTGGTGAAGAAGCCCGAGAGCGGCGGGATGCCGATCAGCGCCAGGTAGCCGAGCGCGAAGGTCCAGAAGGTGACCGGCAGGTGCTTGCGCAGCCCGCCGTACTTCCGCATGTCGACCTCGTCGTTCATGGCGTGCATGACCGAACCGGCCCCGAGGAACAGCCCGGCCTTGAAGAAACCGTGCGCCACCAGGTGCATGATGCCGAGCGCGTAGGCGATCGGCCCGAGGCCGACGGCGAGCATCATGTACCCGATCTGGCTGACCGTGGAGTACGCCAGGACCTTCTTGATGTCGTCGTACGCGCAGCCGATGACGCACCCGATCAGCAGCGTGACCGTACCGACGAGGGTGACGATCAGGCGGCCGTCCGGAGTGGCGTTGAAGATCTCGTGCGCGCGGGCGACCAGGTAGACGCCGGCGGTGACCATCGTCGCGGCGTGGATGAGGGCCGAGACCGGGGTCGGGCCCTCCATCGCGTCCGGGAGCCAGGCCTGCAGCGGGAACTGACCGGACTTACCGCAGGCGCCCAGCAGCAGCAGGATCGCGATGGCGGTGATCGCGCCGGTCGGGATCTTGTCGATCGCGCCGAAGACCTCGGCGTAGCCGGTGCTCCCGACGTACTTGAACATCAGGAAGATCGCCAGCGCGAGCCCGACGTCGCCGACGCGGTTCATCAGGAACGCCTTCTTCGCCGCGGTGGCCGCGGACGGGCGGTCCTGGTACCAGCCGATGAGCAGGTACGACGCGAGGCCGACGCCTTCCCAGCCGAGGTACAGCGTCACGAAGCTGTTGCCCAGCACCAGGATCAGCATCGAGGCGACGAACAGGTTGAGGTAGGCGAAGAACCGCGAGCGGTCGCGATCCTCGGCCATGTAGCCGATCGAGTAGAAGTGGATCAGCATGCCGACGCCGGTGATCAGCAGGACGAACGTCAGCGAAAGCGCGTCGATCCGGAGCCCGAAGTCGACCTGCAGCGCCGAAACCGGGATCCACGAGAACAGCTTGACGTCCGCGATGGACTTCGTGTCGGCCGTGAAGAACAGGATCAGGCCGTAGACGAAGGACAGTGAGACGGTCGCACTGCCGAGGAGGTGTCCCCAGCCCCGAGCTCGTTTACCGGCCAGCAGAAGAATGAGGGCGCCGAGGGCAGGGAAGGCCACCAGCAGCCACGATGATGCGGTCAACTCCGTGCTCCCTTAGTACTTCAGCAGGTTGGTGTCGTCGACCGAGGCCGAGCGCCGGGTGCGGAAGATCGCCATGATGATCGCGAGACCGACCACGACCTCCGCGGCGGCGACGACCATCACGAAGAACGCCATCACCTGACCGTCGAGCGACCCGTTGATCCGGGCGAACGTGACCAGGGACAGGTTCGCCGCGTTCAGCATCAGCTCGATGCACATGAACACGACGATCGCGTTGCGGCGCACCAGCACCCCGACCGCGCCGATGGCGAACAGCAGCGCGGACAGGAGCAGGTAGTACGTCGGGGTCATTCCTTCTCCCCTTCAGACTTGCCGACCAGAGCGTGGGCGTCGGGGCCTTCGCCGGACCCGGCCACCTGCTTCCGCTCGGTTTCCAGCTGCGAGGCCGAAGTCGACTCGATGATCTCCGAGAGCGACTCCGGCGCGATCGAACCGTCCGGCAGCAGCGCCGGGGTGGCGACCGAGTTGGCCGTCGCGAAGACACCCGGGCCGGGCAACGGCGAAGGCCGGTCGTGCTTGCCGGTGAACCGGTCGACGACGAGTTCCTTCTGCGACTTCTTGCCGCCCTTGGCGTGCCGGTCGGTGAACGCGAGCACCATCGCGCCGAGCGCGGCGGTGATCAGCAGCGCCGACGTGAGCTCGAACGGGAACAGGTACTTGGTGAAGATCAGCCGTCCCAGCCCGCCGGGGCCACCGCCGTCGAGGTTCGCCGGGTCGCGCGGCAGCGCCGGGGTGACGTTCGCCAGCGCGCGGGCGAGACCCGCGGCGAGCAGCCCGCCGACGCCGATGCCGAGCAGGGTCGCCATGACCCGCTGCCCGCGCAGCACTTCCACGACCGAGTCCGAGCTCTCCCGGCCGACCAGCATCAGCACGAACAGGAACAGCATCATGATCGCGCCGGTGTAGACGATGATCTGCGTGAAGCCGAGGAACGGCGCCTGCTGGATCATGTACAGCGCGCCGAGGCACAGCATCGTGAGGACCAGCCACAGCGCCGAGTGCACGGCGTTGCGGGAGAAGATCATCCCGAGCCCGCCGAGCAGCGCGAGCGGGCCGAGCACCCAGAACGCGATGGTCTCGCCGGTGGTGATCCCGGCGGAGACGTCCGGCGCCTGGGCGAGGAGAGCCGTGATCACTTGACGGCCTCCGTCGATTCCGCGGGCTGCTTGCGCGCCAGCTCGGGGCCGTTCACGTAGTAGTCCTGCTCGTTCTCGCCCAGCCGCATCGGGTGCGGCGGCTGCTCCATGCCGGGCAGCAGCGGCGCGAGGAGGTCTTCCTTCGTGTAGATCAACCGCTGCCGGTCGTCGTCGGCCAGCTCGTAGAAGTTGATCATCGTCAGGGACCGGGTCGGGCAGGCCTCGACGCACAACCCGCAGCCGATGCAGCGCAGGTAGTTGATCTGATAGTCGGCGCCGTACCGCTCACCGGGCGAGAACCGTGCCTCTTCGGTGTTGTCGCCGCCTTCGACGAAGATCGCGTCCGCCGGGCAGGCCCACGCGCACAGCTCGCAGCCGACGCATTTCTCCAGCCCGTCCGGATGCCGGTTGAGCTGGTGCCTGCCGTGGTAGCGCGGCGCCGCGGGGGCGCCCGCCTCCGGGTACTCCTCGGTGGCGACCTTCTTGAACATCATGCCGAAGGTGACACCGAAACCCTTGATGGGATCAAGAATCCCCATCGCCGGCCTCCCTTCCACTGGAAACCGCCGCGGGCTTGCGCTTGGCAGCCCGGGCTTCGGCCTTCGCGAGGGCCTTCTGACGCGGAGTGTGCTCCGGGACCTGCAGGTCGAGCGGCGGCACGGGGAACCCGCCGCCGGTCACCGGGACGTAGTCCTCTTCCGGGATCTTCTTGTCCGGCAGCAGCAGGCTCAGGATGACGACGACGAGGATGAGCGCGCCGCCGCCGATGAGGATCTGCGGCGTGGACAGCCCGCCCGAGTTCTTGATCGCGCGGACCGTGACGATCACGACGATCCAGACCAGGTTGACCGGCACCAGGACCTTCCAGCCCAGCCGCATGAACTGGTCGTACCGCAGCCGCGGCAGCGTGCCGCGCAGCCAGATGAAGCCGAACAGCAGGATGAACAGCTTCGCGGTGAACCAGAGCAGCGGGAGCCAGCCCTGGTTGAGCGCGTGGTCCGCGCCGACGAACGGGAACTTCCAGCCGCCGAGGAACAACGTGGTCGCGAACGCCGAAACGATCACCATGTTGACGTACTCGGCGAGGAAGAACATCGCGAACTTCATCGAGCTGTACTCGGTGTGGAAACCGCCGACCAGCTCGGATTCGGCCTCGGGGAGGTCGAACGGGGCGCGGTTGGTCTCACCGACCATGGAGATCAGGTAGATCACGAAGCTCGGCAGGAGCAGGTAGAAGTACCAGCCGGTCTGCTGCGACTCGACGATCGCCGAGGTCGACATCGAACCCGAGTAGAGGATGACGCCGACGATGGACAGGCCCATCGCGATCTCGTAGGAGATCACCTGAGCCGCGCTTCGCAGGCCGCCGAGCAGCGGGTACGGCGATCCGGATGACCAGCCGGCCAGCACCAGGCCGTACACGCCGATCGAGGAGCAGGCCAGGATCACCAGCACGCCGACCGGCAGGTCGACCAGCTGGAGCACGGTCTTCTCACCGAAGATCGAGACCACCGGGCCGAACGGGATCGCCGCGAGAGCGATCAGCGCCGGCACCGCGGAGATCACCGGCGCGAGGAAGTACACCTTGCGGTCGGCGGTGTCCGGGATGATCTGTTCCTTGAACGGCAGCTTGATCGCGTCCGCGAGGGACTGCAGGTAGCCGCCGGGGCCGACCCGGTTCGGGCCGGGACGGTTCTGCATCCGGCCGACGGCCTTGCGCTCCCAGACGATCAGGAAGATCGTCAGGATCGGGCCGATCAGCAGGATGACGACCGTCTTGAGCAGGACCAGCCACAACGGGTCGTCCGCCAGCAGCGCCGCCCGCTCGGCGGCGTCCGGCATCTGGCTGAGCAACGGAGTCACTTCTCACCTCCGGTGAGGTTGACGGCCGAACCGTGCCCCGCGCCGAGGGCGGCGCGGACGGCCGAGCCGTCGGAGTTGCCCGGGAGCCACACGACGCCGTCCGGCAGGTCCGCGACCTCGATCGGCAGCGTGATGGAACCGCGTTCGGTGGAGACCTTCACGGTGGCGCCCAAGCCTTCGGCGGTCTTCGCCGAGAGCTTCGCGACGACCTCGCGCTGGGTGCCCTTGAGGTGCGGCTCGTCGTCCTGCAGCGAACCGTTGTCGATCAGCTGCCGCCAGGTGGCGAGGAGGACCTTGCCGTCACCCGCGATCGCGGCGGCCGACGCGGCCACCGGCTCGAAGGTCGCGGGCTCGGTCTTGCCGGGCAGCTTGGCCAGATCGGCGGCCGAAGCGGCCGGGGTCTGGGTGAACAGGTCGGCGTCCATCTCGACGGCGAGGGTGTCGAGCACCCGGCAGTCCGGCAGGGAGCCGGCGCCTTCGAGGGTGACGGCGAACTCGCGGCGGCGGCCTTCCCAGTTCAGGTAGCTGCCCGCCTTCTCGACCGCCGGAGCGATCGGGAGGACGACGTCCGCGTGCTCGGTGACCGCGCTGTGCCGCAGTTCCAGGCTCACCACGAACTTCGCGTTCTCCAGCGCGCGGCGGGCCAGGGCCGGGTCCGGCAGGTCGTCCGGGTCGACGCCGCCGACGAGCAGGCCGTCGAGGTCGTTGCCGGAAACGGCCTTGAGGATCGCGGTGGTGTCGCGGCCCGCCGTGGCGGGAAGCTCGGCGCCCCAGGCCTTTTCGACCTCGGCGCGAGCCGCCGCGTCGGTGACCGGACGGCCACCCGGCAGCAGCGTCGGCGCCGCGCCCGCCGCCAGGGCACCGCGTTCACCCGCGCGACGCGGGATCCACGCGAGCCGGGCGCCGGTGCGCTCCACCAGCCGGTGCAGGGCCGAGAAGAGACCGGGGACCTCGGCGGCGCGCTCGCCGACGAGGATCACCGCGCCCTCGGAGGTCAGCGCCTGGTCGACGTCCTGCGCGTGCTGCGCGATGCCGTCGATCGCGGCGGCTTCAGCACCCGGCGCGCAGGCCAGCAGTTCGCCGAAGGTCTTGCGGACCGAGGAGGTGGTCCACTGTCCCAAGTGGACGACGCGGGTGCGGTTCTTGCGGGCCGCCTTGCGCAGCCGCAGGAACACGATCGGCGCCTCGTCCTCCGGCTCGAACGCGACGCACAGCACCGTGCGCGCCCGCTCGATCTCGCCGAAGGTGACGCCGCTTTCCGGCGTCGTCCCGACCACGTGCGACGCGAGGAAGCTCAGTTCCTCGGCCGAATGCGGGCGGGACCGGAAGTCGATGTCGTTGGTGCCCAAGGCGATCCGCGCGAACTTCGAGTACGCGTAGGCGTCCTCGACAGTCAGCCTTCCGCCGGTCAGCACCGCGGCGCCCTTGCCGTCGCGTGCCTTGGCCAGCCCTGCGGCGGCCGCGCGCAGCGCGTCGGTCCAGGAAGCCTCGGCCAGCACGCCGTCGGCGTCGCGGACCAGCGGACGGCGGATGCGGTCGTCGGCGGTGGCGTAACGGAAGGCGAAGCGGCCCTTGTCGCAGAGCCACTCTTCGTTGACCTCGGGGTCGTCGCCCGCGAGCTTCCGCATGACCTTGCCGCGGCGGAAGTCGGTCCGCTCGGCGCAGCCGGACGAGCAGTGCTCGCACACGCTGGGCGCGGACACCAGGTCGAACGGCCGCGAACGGAACCGGTACGCGGCCGACGTCAGCGCGCCGACCGGGCAGATCTGGATGACGTTGCCGGAGAAGTACGACTGGAACGGCTGGCCCGACGTCGTCCGCGAGGCCAGGTCCAGCACGTCCGCGGTCTCGGCGGTGCCGATCTGCTGGTGGGCGCCGCGTTCGAGGAGCTCGATGAACGGGTCGCCGGCGATCTCGCGGGAGAACCGGGTGCAGCGCTGGCAGAGCACGCAACGCTCGCGGTCCAGCAGCACCTGCGAGGAGATCGGCAGCGGCTTCGCGAAGGTCCGCTTCGTGTCGACGAAGCGGGAGTCCGCGCGGCCGTGCGCGAGCGCCTGGTTCTGCAGCGGGCATTCGCCGCCCTTGTCGCAGATCGGGCAGTCCAGCGGGTGGTTGATGAGCAGCAGCTCCATCACACCCTGCTGGGCCTTGTCCGCGACGGCCGAGGTCAGCTGGGTCTTCACGACCATGCCGTCGGCGACCGTCATGGTGCACGAGGCCTGCGGCTTCGGCATCGGGCGGCCGCCCATTTCGACCTCGACCAGGCACTGGCGGCAGGCGCCGGCCGGGTCGAGCAGCGGGTGGTCGCAGAAACGCGGGATGACCGTGCCGAGCCGTTCGGCGGTGCGGATCAGCAGCTCGCCCTTGGGCGCGATGACCTCTTCGCCGTCGATGACCAGCTTGACGTGGCCCTCGGGGACCGGAGTCTCCTCCGCGGCCGTCCCGGGCTTGTCGGGTGCGATCGTCATGCCTGCGCCCCCACCAGTTCCTGCTCCTGCTTCGGAGCCTTGTTCTTCTCACACAACGCCAGGAACTCGTCCCGGAAGTACTTGATCCCGCTCTGGATCGGCGAGACCGCGCCGTCGCCGAGGGCGCAGAACGAGCGGCCGAGGATGTTGTCGCAGACGTCGAGCAGGGTGTCGATGTCCTCTTCGGTGCCCTTGCCCTCGACCATGCGCTCCAGGATCTGCGCCAGCCAGTACGTGCCCTCGCGGCACGGCGTGCACTTGCCGCAGGACTCGTGCTCGTAGAACTGCGTCCACTTCATCACGGCCCACGGCACGGAAACGGTCTCGTTGAAGACCTGCACGGCCGTCGTGCCCAGCATCGACCCGGCTTCCGCCGCGCCCTCGAAGTCCAGGGGAACGTCGAGGTGTTCCTTGGTGAACATCGGCGTGGACGAACCACCCGGCGTCCAGAACTTCAGCGGGACGCCGTCCTTCATACCGCCCGCCATGTCGAGCAGCTCGCGCAGCGTGGTGCCGAGCGGGCATTCGTACTGGCCGGGGTTCTCGACGTGACCGGAGATCGAGTAGATCTTCGGGCCGGGCGACTTCTCGCGGCCCATCTGACGGAACCAGTCCGAGCCGCCGTTGACGATGTACGGCGCGCTGGCGATGGTCTCGACGTTGTTGACCGTGGTCGGCGCCGCGTAGAGACCGGCGGCGGCCGGGAACGGCGGCTTGAGCCGCGGCTGGCCGCGACGGCCTTCCAGCGAGTCCAGCAGCGCCGTCTCCTCGCCGCAGATGTACGCCCCGGCGCCCGCGTGCACGGTGATGTCGAGGTCGAATCCGGAGTCGAGGATGTTCTTGCCGAGGTAGCCCGCGTCGTAGGCCTCGCGCACGGCCGCGTTGAGACGGCGGATGCAGTGCAGCGCCTCGCCGCGGACGTAGATGAAGCAGTGGTGCGAACGCATCGCGTACGAGGCGATGACGCAGCCTTCGATCAGCGAGTGCGGGTCCGCCATCATCAGCGGGATGTCCTTGCAGGTGCCCGGCTCGCCCTCGTCGGCGTTGATGACGAGGTAGTGCGGCTTGTCCTCGTTCGGCGGCATGAAGGACCACTTGATGCCGGCCGGGAAGCCGGCGCCGCCCCGGCCGCGGAGGCCGGAGTCCTTGACCAGCTGGACGATCTGCTCGGGAGTGGCCTTGAGCGCCTTGCGGATCGCGGTGTAGCCCTCAAGCGCTTCGTAGGACTGGATCGTCCAGGAGTTGGGCGAAAGCCAGCGCTTCGTGAGGACCGGGGTGATCGGGTCAGCCATTACTTTTTCTCCACTTCAGGGAGAGCTACGTCCTGCATGGCGGGCGCCGTCCAGCCACGGTCTTGCGCGACCTGCGCTCCCCGCAGGGTTTCGACGGCCTGCGAAGGACCGTCGACGTCCGTGCGGTACTGCTGCGCGTCCTCCGGGAAGAACCCGGCGAGCTGCAGTTCGGCGCCCTTGAAGTCCGTCAGCGGCGCGCCGCGCGTCGGGGCCGGCTTCTTGCCCGCCCGCAACGCGTCGACCAGCGCGACGGCCTTTTCCTCGGTCTGGTTGTCGAAGTACTCGTAGTTGACCTGGATGACCGGGGCGAGGTCACAGGCCGCGAGGCATTCGGCGTGCTCCAGCGTGATCGAGCCCTGCTCGTTCGGCGTGCCCGCGGTCTCGTTGTGCCCCAGCGGCTTCTCCTCGGAACCGAGGTGCGTCTGGAGCTTCTTGTAGATCGCGTCGCCGCCCATGGCCGCGCAGAGGGTGTTCGTGCAGACGCTCACCAGGTGCTCGCCGCACGGGCGGCGCTTGTACATGGTGTAGAACGTCGCGACCGCGCTGACCTCGGCGTCGGACAGGTCCAGGTTGCTCGCGCAGAAGGCGATGCCCTCCTGGCTCACGTACCCCTGCACCGACTGCACCAGGTGCAGCATCGGCAGCAGCGCCGACCTCGACTGCGGGTAGCGCGAGATCAGGTCCCGCGCCTTGGCGTAGGTGTCGGCGTCGAAGATGTCTTCGAGCTTCGCGTTCTCCAGGATCCCTTCCGCCTCGGCGGGATCCGGCGCGATCGCGATCACGTCGACGTCACCACCGGCGGCGGCGTGGGTCTGCTCGGCCAGGCTGGTGCCGGGCTCGGGCGTCGGTGTCGTTCCGGGCTGGGTGCTCAACGGTCCACTCCCCCCATGACGGGGTCAATCGAGGCGATCGCGGCGATGACGTCCGCCACGAGCCCGCCTTCGGCCATCGCGGGCATCGACTGCAGGTTCACGAAACTCGGTTCGCGCACGTGGACCCGAAGCGGCCTGGTGCCGCCGCCGGAGACCAAGTGCACCCCGAGCTCGCCGCGAGGCGATTCCACCGCCGTGTAGGTCTGCCCCGGCGGGACCTTGAAGCCCTCGGTGACCAGCTTGAAGTGATGGATCAGCGATTCCATCGACTGGCCCATGATCTTGCGGACGTGCTCCAGCGAGTTGCCCATGCCGTCGCTGCCGATCGAGAGCTGCGCGGGCCAGGCGACCTTCTTGTCCTCGACCATGACCGGGCCCGGTTCGAGCTTCTTCAGGCACTGCTTGATGATCCTCAGGCTCTGGTGCATCTCCTCGACGCGGATCAGGTACCGCGCCCAGCAGTCCGCGTCGGTCGAGGTCGGGATGTCGAACTCGAACTCGTCGTAGCGGGAGTACGGCTCGGTCTTGCGCATGTCCCACGGGAGACCGGCGCTGCGCAGCACCGGACCGGTGACGCCGAGCGCGAGGCACGCGTCGACCGGCAGGTACCCGACGCCCTTGAGCCGGTTGCGCCAGATCGGCTGACCGGTGAAGAGCTTGTCGTACAAGGGAAGCCGCTCATCCATCGTCTTGACGAACGCGCTGACGACCTCGTGGTAGTCGGCGGGCATGTCCTGCGCGAGACCGCCGGGCCGGATGAACGCGTGGTTCATCCGGAGACCGGTGAGGTGCTCCAGCAGGTGCAGGACCTCTTCGCGCTCACGGAAACCGAGCGTCATCGCGGTGGTGGCGCCGAGCTCCATGCCGCCGGTGGCGATGTAGACCAGGTGCGAGCCGATGCGGTTGATCTCCAGCAGCATCACGCGCAGCAGCTCGGCGCGGCGCGGGGCCTGGATGCCGAGCAGCTTCTCGACGCCGAGGCAGTACGAGAGCTCGGTCGACAGCGGCGCGAGGTAGTCCATGCGCGTCACGAAGGTGACGCCCTGGGTCCACGTGCGGTACTCGCAGTTCTTCTCGATCCCGGTGTGCAGGTAGCCGATGACCGAGCGGAGCTGGGTGACGGTCTCGCCCTCCATCTCCAGCACGAGCCGGAGCACGCCGTGCGTCGACGGGTGCTGCGGGCCCATGTTGATGACCATGCGCTCGTCGTGGCGGGAGTCCTCGATGAAGTCTTCCCAGTCACCGCCGGAGACGGTGTAGACGCGGCCTTCGGTGGTGTCGCGGGAGTCGGCGTACTCGACGGCTTCCGGTGTTTCCTGGAATTCGGTGCTCACGAGTAAGACCTCCGCTGGTCCGGCGGCGGGATCTCCGCGCCCTTGTATTCGACCGGGATCCCGCCGAGCGGGTAGTCCTTGCGCTGGGGGTGGCCGTCCCAGTCGTCCGGCATGAGGATGCGGGTGAGCGCGGGGTGCCCGTCGTAGACGATGCCGAACATGTCCCAGGTTTCCCGCTCCTGCCAGTCGGCCGTCGGGTAGAGCCCGACCAGCGACGGGACGTGCGGGTCCTCGATGTCGAGGGTGACCTCGATCCGGATCCGGCGGCGGTAGGTCATCGACGTGAAGTGGTAGACCGAGTGCAGCCGCAGCGGGACGTCGACGCCGTAGTCCACACCGGACAGCGAGCTCAGCAGTTCGAAGCGGAGACCGGCGTCGTCGCGCAGCGTCCTGGCGATCTCGACGAGGTGCTCGCGGGCGACGTAGAAGGTGATCTCGCCGCGGTCGACCGTGGTCTGCTGGATCGCGCTCGCCGGAACCTTGTTGTCCGCCAAGGCCGCGTAGAACTCGTCGGCGAATTCGTCGAACCAGCCGCCGTACGGGCGCTCCGCCGGGGGCGGGCTGTACGCGGGGAGGCGGACACCGCCGTAACCGGAGGTGTCACCGGTGCCGCGGACGCCGAACATGCCCTGGCGCTCTTTACCGGTGACGACCGGCTCGGCCGGGCGAGTGCCCTGCGGTTCGAGGCCGCCTTCGGGCCGTTCGGCGCTGGACTGCTCGCCGCCGGTTTCCGGGGATTCGGGAGTTTCTTCAGGCACGTCGCTCACTTCTTCGCGTACTTGATCGAGGAGGCGATCAGCTCGGTGCGCTCACCGCTGGCGGCACGGATCGCGGCCCGGCGGGCGTTGATCGGCTCGTCCTGGATCTTGGCGTGCAGCTTCAAGATCGCGTCGAGCAGCATCTCGGGGCGCGGCGGGCAGCCGGGGAGGTACATGTCGACCGGGACGATGTGGTCGACGCCCTGCACCACGGCGTAGTTGTTGAACATCCCGCCGGACGAGGCGCAGACGCCCATCGCCAGCACCCACTTGGGCTCGGCCATCTGGTCGTAGATCTGGCGCAGCACCGGCGCCATCTTCTGCGTGACGCGGCCGGCGACGATCATCAGATCCGCCTGGCGCGGCGTCGCGCTGAAGCGCTCCATGCCGAAACGCGCGATGTCGTAACGGGAACCGCCGACGGTCATCATCTCGATCGCGCAGCAGGCGAGACCGAAGGTGGCGGGCCACATCGAGTTCTTGCGGGCCCAGTTCACCAGGCCTTCGAGACTGGCCAGGAGGATGCCGTTGGGGAGTTTTTCTTCGAGGCCCATGCTTCTCTAGTTCCAATCCAGGCCGCCGCGACGCCACACGTAGGCGTACGCGAAACCGACCGTCGCGATGAACAGCACGATCTCCACCAGGCCGAACATGCCCAGCGCGTCCGCGGAGACCGCGAACGGGTAGAGGAAGACCATCTCGATGTCGAACAGGATGAACAGCATCGCGGTGATGTAGTACGCGACCGGCATCCGGCCGCCGCCGACGACCGGCTGCGGCGACGGTTCGATGCCGCATTCGTAGGCCGCGAGCTTCGCTTTGTTGGCCCGGCTCGGGCCGACGAGCGGGCCGAGCAGCACCGAAAGCACCGCGAACGCGAGAGCGAGGACGAACAGGAGGACCAAGGGGAGGTACATGTCCAGGTTGGGCACCTTCGAGGTGTCCGCCTGGGCCAGCACGGGCAACATCAGCACGGGGTTTTCGCCATCCTTTCCGCGCCGCTGCGGTTTTCGAGTCGGGGTTCACCGCTTCCCTCGGTCGGCACCCTAAGTCACCTGGGTCACACCGCCGAGGGTTAGGCAACCCTTACGGGCCGTGCATGACGGCCTCCTCGCTTGTGAAATAGTTCACAAGCCTCCCGTCGAGGATGTGAAGCGATTCACAAAGCATGGGGGGAGTGTAGGACGTGACTCACATTCTTGTCCCTAGGCCCCGTGCTATAAGGCTGCCCTAACTTGACCGCACGGCCAGCACGGTTTCTTGCCACGTGCGATACCGATGACCTGCGACGTCGTTCTCAAGATCGCTTCGCCGAGTCCGTTTGACCACATTTGTCCTGTGACCGATACCACTGCGCGGAGTACCCGTGGCTGGTCCAGACGTGTGGTCCGGCGCAGGTGGGAGGCGGGGTGAGAGGCGAGGGGGACCGCGTGCGGTGAGGCCACGACCCACCCGACCCCCTGCCGACCACCTGCGCGGCTCCCCGACGCGACGAAGGGGCCCTTCACCGCGTCGCATGCGGCGAAGGGCCCCTTCAGCCCACAAAGTCAGCGCGGGGTGGGGGTGGCGCGGGCAAGAGCGGCGATGAGGCGGTCGACGCCGTCCCCGCCCTTGGCGTCGTAGCAGCCCGAAAGTCCCTTGTAGACCAACGGAAGGATCGAGTTGATCCGCAGCCCGTACTTCGTCGCGGCGTGCATGACCTTCGGCTTCCCGATCAGCTTCGCGAACACGTTGCCGAGCCGGTAGTAGCCGCCCATCAGCTCCCCGACGGCGCGCGGATAGCCCTCCAGGGCCCGCTCACGCGACGGTCCTTCGCGCCGCGCCAGCGCCTGCACGACGAACTCCGACGCCAGCTGCGCGGACTCCATCGCGGCCGAGATGCCCTCGCCGTTGAACGGGCTGACCATGCCGCCCGCGTCGCCGAGCAGCAGCAGGCCGTCGCGGTAGTGCGGGGTGCGGTTGAAGCCCATCGGGAGACCGGCGCCGCCGACCTTGCCGATGGCGTTCTCCTCGCGGTAGCCCCATTCCTCGGGCGTCCCGTCGAGCCACTGGCGCAGCAGCGCGCGGTAGTCGGTGCTGCGGAACGCGGCCGACGTCGACAGCATGCCGAGGCCGACGTTCACCGTGCCGTCGCCCAGCGGGAACGCCCAGCCGTAGCCGGGCAGCAGCTTGGGATCGCGCGGGTCCGAGCGGTCCCACAGCTCCAGGTGGCCCTCGATGAACGGGTCGTCGTGACGCGGGCTCTTGTAGTACTGGCGCACCGCGACGCCCATCGGGCGCTTCTCGTTCTTCTGGATGCCGACGCTCAGCGCGAGCCGCGCGGAGACGCCGTCGCAGGCCAGGACCAGCGGAGCGCGGTAGCTCACCGGCGTCTTCTCCGGGCCGACCTTCGCCTCGACGCCGATCACGCGGCCGGTCGGGCTGGTGATCGCGCCGGTGACGGTGGTGCGCTCGTAGAGCCGCGCGCCCGCCTTGACCGCGGTCTTCGCGAGCAGGTCGTCGAAGTCCTGCCGAGTCCGCGAGACGCCGTAAGGCGGGTAGCTGGTCAGATCCGGCCAGTCGAGCTCCAGCGTCAGCTCGCCGGTGAGGATCCGCAGGCCGCGGCTGTGCACCCAGCCCGCGTCCTCGCTGGTGTCGATCCCCAGGTCGATGAGCTGCTTGACGCCGCGCGGGGTCAGGCCGTCGCCGCACACCTTCTCGCGCGGGAACTCGGTCTTCTCCAGCAGCAGCACGTCGACGCCCGCGCGGGCGAGGTACGTGGCGGCGGTGGACCCGGCCGGACCGGCACCGACGACGATGACCTCGGCGTCGTGGTCAGGGTTGCGACGTGTCATGACTCGAATCTACAGCCGGGCGAAGCCCGTCCGTTGAGGGTGGCGGTGGGGAGGAAGGCGGAGTTATGCGGGCTTTTTGGCGCGGTGGATGGCGACGACGCCGAACGTGAGGTTCAGCCACTCCACCTCGGTCCAGCCGGCGCTCGCGATGATCTCCCCCAGCGTCCGCTGATCCGGCCACGCCAGCATGGATTCGGCCAGGTAGGAGTAGGCCTCGGGGTTCGACGAGGTCCGGCTGCCGACCCAGGTGAGCAGCTTCAGGATGAACTTGCGGTGCAGGAACCGGATCGGCGGGAATGTGGGCGTCGACACCTCGCAGATCACCAGTCGCCCACCCGGTTTGACCACCCGGGCGATCTCGGTGAGCGCGGCCTTGGTGTCGACGAAGTTCCGCAGCGCGAGCGAGATGGTCACCGCGTCGAAGCTGTCGTCGGCGAACGGCAGCTTCAGCGCGTCGGCGGCCACCATCGGGACGCCGCGATGCCTGCCTGCCTTGAGCATGCCGACCGAGAAGTCCGCGGCGAGGCACCACGCGCCGTTGCGCGCGTACTCGACGGTGGACACGCCGGTGCCCGCCGCGAGGTCCAGCACCTTCTCGCCGCGTTTGGCGTCCAGCACCCGGGCGGTGATGGTGCGCCAGCGGCGGTCGAAGCCGAAGGTCATGAACGAATTCGCGCGGTCGTAGCCGTCCGCGACGTCGTCGAACATGGCGGCGACTTCGTGCGGATCCTTGTCAAGACTCGCTCGGGACATGTCCGAACCCTAACTCGCCCCCGCTGAGACACTTCGGCCAAGCGGGAGCAAAGCGACGCCCCGTAGGGTCACCTGGTCCGGTGAAGCAACGCCGGGGCACGGTGCGCACCGGCCCCCGCGACCTCGCCGGCGAGGATCCTCCGCTCCAGCAACCGCAGTTCCGGCCCCGGTTCGAGGCCGAGCTGATCGACCGAGAACCGGCGCGCACGCCGATACGCCGCCAGCGCGTCGGAGGTGCGCCCGGCTCGCCAAAGAGCGTCCATCAGGAGGTACTGGGCACGCTGCCGCAACGGATGCCGCCGCACCAGATCCGCCAGCTCGACGGCCGCGCTCGCGTGCCGTCCGAGGTCCAGTTCCGCCTGGTAGAGCTCTTCGAGCAGGACAAGGCGGTGCTCCGAGAGGCGCATCGTCTCGTCCGAAAGCATCGGG
This sequence comes from Amycolatopsis sp. NPDC089917, assembly GCF_040684635.1. Classification (NCBI taxonomy): domain Bacteria; kingdom Bacillati; phylum Actinomycetota; class Actinomycetes; order Pseudonocardiales; family Pseudonocardiaceae; genus Amycolatopsis; species Amycolatopsis sp. NPDC089917. Next base: position 39,445 of record NZ_JBFBGL010000048.1, read on the forward strand.
ACGTCCAAGCCCTCGTAGGGCGCGCCGTGCCAGTGCGTGAGGGCTTGCCGGATCAGCGACGTGCGCTGCGCGGGATCCGCGGACTTCAGCGCCTGGCTCGCGAGCGTCTCGAAGGTCTCGACGTCGAGTTCGCCGGGGTGGACCTCCAGCCGGTAGCCGCCGTTGTCGAACCCGAGCCGGTCGCCTTCGGGCAGGGCCTGCCGCAGCTTGTGGACGTGCCAGTGCAGCTTCGGCACCGCCCGGGGCTCCCACCGGCTGTCCCACAGGGCCTCGGTGAGCACGTTGACCGGCACGAAGGTGTTCGCCCGGACCAGCAGCACGCCGAGGAGCGTTCTTCTCATCCGGCCGTGCAGCGGGACCGACCGCGAACCCGAAGAGATGTTGAACGTGCCCAGTACTTCGAACCTCACGTGCCGTCCTCTCGCTCGATGGCGTGAGGGGACGATGAATGCCGGTTGTACAAAGAAGATACAAATGATCTTGGCGTGATCAGATGAGCGCGGAGAGCATTCCTTCGACCGATCGTGGCCAGGCGAATTCCTCCGCCCGCGCCCGCGCCGCCGCGCGCCGGGCTTCCTCGGGACTCTCCAGCAGTCCGGTGACGGCGCCCGCGAACGCCGGGGCCTGATCGTCGACAGCCTCGCCGCAGCCGGGCCGCACGATCTCCCGCAGCGCCGACGAAGCCGAGACCACCACCGGCGTCCCCGAAGCGAGCGCTTCCAGCGCGGCCAGCCCGAACGTCTCATGTGGACCGGGCGCGAGCGAGACGTCGGCACTGGCCAGCAGGCGCGCGACGTCGCCGCGTCCGGAGAGGAAGCCGAGGAAGGTCACCGGGAGCCCGCGTGCCCGTCGTTCCAGCGCGCGCCGCCGAGGCCCGTCGCCCGCGATCACGAGCCGTACGCGGTGCCCTGCGTCGGCCAACGCGGCGACGGTGTCCACACTGCGTTCGACGTGCTTCTCCGGGGACAGGCGTCCACAGTGGACGAGCAGCGCGTCCGCGTTCCCGGACAGCGTGTGCCGCCAGCCGTCGTCGCGGCGGGCCGGGGCGAACGTCTTGAGGTCGACGCCGAGCGGGACCCGCCGCACGTTCGGCGCGGCGATCCGGTCGAACTCCGCGCGGGCGAACGCCGTCGTGCAGACCACCGTGTCGTAGCCCCGCGCCATCCGCCGGTTCGCGACGTCCGCGACGCGCCGCGCGACGGGTTCCGGCATCAGGAACTGCTCCAGCAGCCTGTCCAGTCGCTCGTGCGAGATCACCATGCTGGGCACGCCGTTGCGCCGCGCCCAGACGCCCATGCCGCGCAGCGTGAGCCTGTCGGACACTTCCAGTCTGTCCGGTTCGAGGCGTTTCAGCACCGCGCGGACCCGGTGCGGATCGACCGCGCGATAGCCGCCGGTGCCCGGGATCTGCGGTGCCGGCAGGGAAAACCGGCGGACGCCCGAGGGCAGCGTCTCGTCCGCGTAGCGCTGCCCCGGCACCACGAGGGTCACCTGATGTCCGCTGGCCACGTAGCCGGCGCCGAGATGGTGCAGCGCCGTCCGCAGCCCGCCCGAGCGTGGCCCGTAGAAGTTGGCGAGCTGGACGATGTGCATCTAGGCCGCGCGAGCGACTTTGCCCTGAACGGCTTCGTAGTGGCCGACGAGTTCCCGGCAGACCGCGGGCCAGGTCCGGCCCAGCACCACCTTGCGCGCCTTCTCCCCCAGCCTGGCGCGCAGCGCGTCGTCGCGCAGGTCGTTCACCTTGTCCACCAGCGCCGTCGAGAAACCGGCCCGGTCGGCGGGCAGCAGGTAGCCGGTGCGGCCGGGCAGGACCAGGTCCTTCGGGCCGCCCGCGGCCGGCGCTAGGACCGGGAGCCCGGACGCCATCGCCTCCTGGATGGCCTGGCAGAACGTCTCGTGCGGTCCTGTGTGGACGAAGACGTCGAGGCTGGCGTACGCGGCGGAAAGCTCTTCGCCGTATCGAGCGCCGAGGAACGCGGCTCCGGGGATCCGCTCGCGCAGCATCGGGAGCTCCGGCCCGTCGCCGACGACGACCACGCGGATCCCGTCGACCCCGGCGAGCGCGGTCAGCCGCTCGACCTCCTTCTCGGGCGCGAGCCTGCCGACGAACCCGACCAGCAGCTCGCCGTTCGGCGCCAGCTCGGCACGCAACGCGGGATCGGCGTGGGCGGGCGAGAACCGGTCGATGTCGACACCCCGCGCCCAGCGGTGCACCCGCGGGATCCCGTGCAGTTTCAGCTGTTCCATCGAATCCGACGACGGGGCGAGCGTGCGGTCGGCGCGGGAGTGCAGGCGGCGCACCCAGCGCCAGGCCGCGCGGGCGGCGAGGCCGAAGCCGTACGCGGCGGCGAAACCGGCGATGTCCGTCTGGTACACCGCGACACACGGCACCCGCAGCCGTCTCGCGGCGGCGAGCCCGCGGGCGCCGACCACGAACGGGGACGCCAGATGCACCACGTCCGGTCCGAAATCGGCCAGCGCGGTGAGCACCGTCCGGGTCGGCACGCCGACCGGGAGGGAGTTCACGCCGGGGAAATCGAGGGCGGGGATGCGCACGACCGGGGCGCCGAGGTACTCCCCGGGACCCGGCCCCGGGGCGATGATCAGCACGTCGTGCGCGCGGTCGCGGAGGTGTTCCACGACGCGGAGCACGGAGTTGGTCACGCCGTTCACCTGGGGCAGGAAACTTTCGGTGACTATCGCGACTCGCACGACGATCACTTTCGCATCCGGTTGTGACGCCCACGCCAACAAAAACGGAACAGACGACATGTCATCTCAAGGTCGTGTTCCGTAAACCAGTTTCGGCCACACTAGGCAGGCATGACCCTCCTGTCGTCAAGGCCGCCTCAGCCCGTCGAGCCCGGGCTGTTGTCGAGGGCCCTCGAAGTGGCCGGGCGGCTGGCCAACGACGCGACCGACGTGATCACCGCCACCGCGGGCCGTGGTGCCCAGCCCGATCCGAAGGACTCACCCTTCGATTGGGTCACCGACACGGACCGGATCCTCGAACGCCACACCCGCCGCGTGCTGACCGCCGAGTTCCCCGGCATCCCCGTCGTCGGCGGTGAGTTCGGCGCCGACCACGGCGCCGACGTCGCCGAATACCGCTGGGTGGTCGACCCCGTCGACGGCACGGCGAACTACGTCGCCGGTGTCCCCTGGTGCGCGTACAGCCTCGCCCTGATCGACGCGTCGGGGCCGGTGGTGGGCGTGGTCGCGGATCCGTACCGCGCCCAGATCTACGCCGCCGCGCGCGGCCGCGGCGCCCGGGCGAACGGCAAGCCCATCACCCTCACCGATCGTTGCGGGACCGCCGGGGCGATCGTCTGCACGGAACTCACCCGCAAGGGCGTCTGGCCGGGCATGGGCCAGTTCATCGAACGGGCCGCCGCCGCGCACGCCGGGGTCCGGGTGCTCGGCTCGGCCGCGCTGGCGATCGCGCAGGTCGCGCTGGGCCACGCGGCCGCGGCGGTGCTGCACAGCTACCGCGAATGGGACGTCGCCGGCTCGGTCGCGCTGGCCATCGAGGCGGGGGCCGTGGTGCTGGACCGGCACGGGGAGGGCGCGGCCCTGCCTTCCGACGCGCTGCTGGTCGCGGCGCCGGGGGTGGCCGACGAGGTGCTGGGCTGGTGGCGGGAGTCGGTCGGCTGAGTCCCGCCTTCAAGCACGCGAGTCCCGCCTCTGATCACGCGAGTTGTCCGCCTGATCACGCGAGTTCGCCGGTTCCGCACGGCCAGCCCGCGTGATCAGACGGCGAACTCACGTGATTGAAGACGGGACTCGCGTGATTGGGGGCGGAACTCACGTGATCAGACGCGGGACACGGCGCGGGACTTGACGTTCTGCCGCCGGATCCACCACAGCAGCGGACCGGCGATCAGCCAGGTGAAGAAGATCGTGCTGCCCAGCGGCAGCAGCGTGTTCGACGCCGAGCGTCCGGCGACCCGCGCGAGCTCCGGGTCGCCGGCGTCGTACTCGATGTTCACCAGCTGCCCGGCGGCCAGCCCGGCCGGGTAGAGCACGCCGTTGGACGGGCTGTGCATGATGCCGTCGGGGGTGGCGTAGTTGATGATCGTCCGGTCGAACGCCACCGACTCGACCTGCGCGGTCGCCTGGCCGAGCTGGGCTTCGATCGCGCTGTCGTTGCGGAGGGCGGCGAACAGCAGCGAGACGCAGAGCACGGTGACGAGTGAGGCGACAACGAGGGCTGCGTACCACCCGATGCGCCTCACCCGCTCCGCTTTGGCCGTCACGCCGCGAGCGTAGCGCTACCCGTCAGTGGGCGTGTCGCTCGGCGAGGAATTCCTGGGTCGCCTTGATCCGCGGGTAGGACTTGGGTGCGACCGGGGCCACAGCGGCCCGGAGAGCGGCCGCGGGCGTCCCGTTCGGACCCACCGCGGGCTTGCCCTTGGTGTACAGCCAGGTCTGGAACAGGTCGTACAGCGGCTTGCCCGAGATCTTCTCCGCCAGCGCGATGAACTCCGGGATCACCGCCGACTTGCTCTTCTTCACCTGCTGCCAGGTCCGCAGGATCCGGAAGAACGTGTCGTCGCCCACAGCCTTGCGCAACGCGTGCACCGCGAGCGCGCCGCGGTCGTAGACGGCCGCGTCGAACTGCTTGTCCGCGCCCGGGTCGGCGGGCAGGACCTGCCAGAAGGGGTCGTCGGCCGGATGCGCGTCGTAGCTGTACTGGGCGAGTTCGTCGGCGGTGCCTTCGCCGGTCTCCTCCGACCACAGGAACTGGGCGTAGGAGGCGAAGCCCTCGTTCAGCCAGATGTCGCTCCACTTGCCGAGCGTGACGCTGTCGCCGAACCACTGGTGCGCCAGCTCGTGCGCGACGACCGAGGTGTTGGAGCCGGACCGGAACGCCCGGGCGCCGTACACCGGCCGCGTCTGGTTCTCCAGCGCGAAGGTGATGCCGGTGGTGGCCACACCGCCCTGTGCCTCGAACGGGTAGGGCCCGAACTTCGACGCGAGGAACTCGGTGATCTCCGGCGTCCGTTCGATGCTGGCCTTGGCCGCGCCGAGCGATTCGCCGAGGTCGGCGCCGTAGGCGGTGATGAACGGTTTGCCGTCCGGCGTGGTCTGCTCGTTCACCTCGAACTTGCCGACCTCCAGCGACGTCAGATACGTCGCCTGCGGTTTGGTGCTGCGCCAGTTCCAGCGCGTCCAGCCCGGCCGCTGCACCGTCTTGCGCACGAGCGTGCCGTTCGACAGCGCCGCGACGTCGTTCGGGACCTCGACCGAGATGTCGTAGGTGGCCAGATCGGTCGGGTGGTCGTTGGACGGGAACCACCAGGCCGAGCTCTGCGGCTCGTCGACGGCCAGCGCGCCGTCCGGGGTCTTCTTCCAGGCGGTGAAGCCGTCGATCTTCACCTTCGACGGCGTGTCCGCGTAGGCCACGACGACGGTCGCCGTCTGGCCCTTCTTCAGCGGAGTGGCCGGGGTGACGCTCAGCTCACCGGTGCCGTCCGTCGACGTCGCGAACTGCGCGGGCCGGTTGTCGACGCGGACACTCGACACCTTCAGTCCGAAGTCGAGGTTGAACCGCGAGAGGTCCTGTGTCGCGGTCAGCAGGATCGTCGTCGCCCCGGACAGCAGGTCGGTCGAGGGTTGGTAGGTCAGCCGGAGGTCGTAGTGCCCGACGTCGTAACCGCCGTTCCCGGCGTGTGGGTAGTACGGGTCACCGATGCCGATCGAGCCGGGTGCGGGCACGGCTGCCGCGGTGCCCGCGAGCAGCACCGAGACGACGCCCGCGGTCAATCCGGCGAAGCCGGCGCGAGTCTTCAAGCGCATTGCGAATCCTCCCAGGATTGGTCAGCGCGCTCGAAACTATCCAGATGATCATCACGGAGACACGTCCGAAGGAGGGGTTCCTACCCTCTGGACTGAGACGTGAATCGGCTAGACAGCGCCCACCGCGGAGGAAACCGCCGTACGGAGTCGCGCGTGCAGCTCGCGGTGGCGCGTTCGGTCCACCCGGACCTCCACCACCCGCAGCCCCGGCGCGGGCTTCAGCGCCGCGCGGAACTCGGTGAGCGTCTCCGCGACGACGTGCGGCACGCGGTACCCGGCGCACAGGGCGCCCAGGTCGGCGCCGTGCGGCGTGCCGAAAACGCGTTCGAAGCTGGCTTCGTGCTCGGGCGCGCCCTGCTCCAGCAGGGAGAAGATGCCGCCGCCGTCGTCGTTGAGCACCACGATCGTCAGGTCGGGGCGCTGTTCGGCGGGGCCGGTCAGCAGTCCGCTCGCGTCGTGCAGGAACGTCAGGTCGCCGAGCAGGGCGTACGAATGTCCCCTGTGGACGGTCGCGGCGCCGATCGCGGTCGACACCATGCCGTCGATCCCGGCGACGCCGCGGTTGCGGTGCACGAGGACGTCGGGCCGCAGCCGTCCGGCGAGCGCGACGTCACGGGTCGGATTGGACGAGCCGACGACCAGCAGCGACCCCTCCGGGACCGCGTCGACCAGCTCGGTGGCCAGGCGCAGCCCGCTCGGCCACGGCTCGGAGGCCAGCGCTTCGGTCACCGCCGACGACGCCGCCTTGTCCGCGCGCTGCCAGCTGGCGAGCCACTCGGGATCGGCGGGTTTGGTCGGCTCGTCGAACCACTGGCCGACCTGGCGGACGTTGTGCGCGGGCGCGGGCCAGTCCGAATCGGGCCGGACCAGCAGCACCTCGACGCCGGGATCGGACAGCACCCGCTGGACCTGCCGGAACACCGTCGGACGGCCGATGCACAGGACCTGTTCGGGCTTGTGCCGCGAAATGAACTCCTCGACGCCGAGCAGCCACGCGCCGGACGAGATCGCCGTCGCGCCCGCCATCCCGATACCGCCGGTCTCGGAGACGACCGGCCAGCCGTGCAGCTCGGCCCATTCGCTGGCGGCCTGCACGCCGGTGTCACACGCGATGACCAGGCCGTGCCGCGCCGAAGGCACCACGAACGAGGGAAGCGCGCCGAAGTCGGGCAGCTCGGTCCAGCGAGCGCCGTCGGGACGCCCTTCGAGTGACTCGAACCACTCGCCTGCCTTGTCACCGTCGTTGATGTCGGGGACGAGCGGCTCCCGGAACGGGATGTTCAGGTGCACCGGCCCGCAGCGCCATTCGCCGTACGCGGCGTTCCAGGCGCGGCAGATCTGGCCGCGCCAGTACGAGTTCTGCCCGGCGCGGCGTTCGGCGACGGCGAGTTCGTCGAAGTAGCGGACGGCGTTGCCGTAGAGCTGGTGCTGGTCGATCACCTGGCTCGCGCCGGCGGCCCGCATCTCGGGTGGCCGGTCGGCGGTCAGGACGATCAGCGGGACACCCGCGCGGTCGGCCTCCAGGACGGCGGGGTGGAAGTTCGCGGCCGCGGTGCCCGAGGTGCACAGCACGGCGACGGGACGGCCGGTGCGCGCGGCGATGCCGAGGGCGAGGAAGGCGGCGCCGCGTTCGTCGATCCGGACGTGCAGCTGGAGCCGTCCGGCGGCCGCCGCGTCGTAGAGCGCGATCGACAGCGGGGCGTTGCGTGAGCCCGGGCAGAGGACGACGTGCGAGACGGTGTTGCGAACGAGTTCGTCGACGATGACCCTGGCCTGCGCGGTGGAAGGATTCACCGGCAGACCTCGGGTTTCACTCTACGACTCACGGCCACACGTCCTATTCTCCCAAACGTGGATGACGCCCAGGTTTCCGAGCTGTTCGACCCCGCCTTGTGGACCGAGATCGAAGGTTTCGACTTCACCGACATCACCTATCACCGCTCCGCTGAGAGCCGTTCGGGCAAGCGTGTCGTGCGTGTCGCGTTCGACCGTCCCGAGGTCCGCAACGCCTTCCGTCCGCACACCGTCGACGAGCTGTACCGCGCGCTCGACCACGCGCGGATGAGCTCGGACGTCGGCTGCGTCCTGCTCACCGGCAACGGCCCGTCGCCGAAGGACGGCGGCTGGGCGTTTTGTTCCGGTGGTGACCAGCGTATTCGCGGACGCTCCGGGTATCAGTACGCGGATGGGGAGACCTCCGACACGATCGATCCGGCCAGGGCCGGACGGCTGCACATTCTCGAGGTCCAACGGCTGATCCGGTTCATGCCGAAGGTGGTCATCGCCGTGGTCCCCGGCTGGGCGGCGGGCGGCGGGCACTCGCTGCACGTGGTGTGCGACCTCACGCTCGCCTCGGCCGAACACGCGCGGTTCAAGCAGACCGACGCCGACGTCGGCTCCTTCGACGGAGGCTACGGCTCGGCGTATCTGGCCAAGCAGGTCGGGCAGAAGTTCGCGCGGGAGATCTTCTTCCTCGGACGCGAGTACACGGCCGAGCAGATGCAGGCGATGGGCGCGGTCAACTCCGCCGTCCCGCACGCGGAACTCGAGGCCGAGGCGCTGGACTGGGCGTGGGCGATCAACGGCAAGTCGCCGACGGCGCAGCGGATGCTGAAGTACGCCTTCAACCTCACCGACGACGGCCTGGTCGGCCAGCAGCTCTTCGCCGGCGAGACCACGCGGCTGGCGTACATGCAGGACGAAGCCGTCGAAGGCCGCGACTCCTTCCTGGAGAAGCGCGCCCCCGACTGGTCGGCCTTCCCCTACTACTACTGACCAGGCAGATCGCGTTTAGCCCGCTAAACGCGATCTGGGGCCGGACGTAGGGTGGCGGGATGCGTGCGGTGGAGGTGGACGGGAGTCCGGCGTCGATCACCGGGCTGACCTCGGCCTTGGCCGGGGCGCTCGACGGCGGTCCGGCCGTCCTCCCCTTCGCGTCGGAGGCGATGCGGGACGCGATGGAGCCGACACGCCCGGCCGAGCACGGGACGGCGGTGATCATCGCCACCTCGGGGTCGACCGGCGAGCCCAAGGGCGTCCTGCTCTCGGCCGCCGCGCTCGCTGCGTCCGCGCACGCCACCCACGCGCGGCTCGGCGGACCGGGGCACTGGCTGCTCGCGACCCCCGCGCAGTACATCGGCGGGCTGCAGGTCCTGGTCCGCTCGCTGCTGGCCGGGACGACGCCGGCCGTGCTGCACGGCTCCGGTTTCCGCCCCGACGACTTCGCCGAAGCCGCGGCGCCGCTCTTGGCCCAGGACGGGCCGCGCTACACCGCTCTCGTGCCGACTCAGCTCGGACGGCTGCTCGACGCGGGCGGAGCGGGACTCGCGGCGGCCCGCGCCTTCGACGCGATCATCATCGGGGCCGCGGCGACCACCGCCGGGCTCCGCGAGCGAGCGGCCGAAGCGGGCGTGAAGATCGTCCCCGCGTACGGCATGAGCGAGACCGCCAGCGGCTGCGTCTACGAAGGCGTACCGCTGGACGGAGTACACCTCGAACTCGAAGACGAGCGGGTCTATATCACGGGTGACGTGCTCTCGCACGGCTACCGACTGCGACCCGACCTGACCGCGGAGGCCTTCGAGGGCGGCCGCTTCCGCACTTCCGACCGCGGTCGCTGGACGGCCGACGGGCGGTTGGAGATCCTCGGGCGCGTCGACGACATGATCAACACCGGCGGGGTGAAAGTGGCCGCCTCGGCGGTCGAACGGATCCTGACCGCGCAGCCCGGGATCCGGGACGCGTGCGTGGTGGGAGTACCTGACCCGGAGTGGGGCGAAGCGGTCGTCGCGCTCGTCGTCGGCGCTGGTTGCGACGTCGATTCCCTGCGTGCCGCGTGCCGCGAAGAGGCCGGTTCGGCGGCCGCGCCGAAGCGGGTCGAGTTCGCCGAAGAGCTCCCTTTGCGGGGCCCCGGGAAGGTCGACAGGACGGCCGTCAGGAATCTCCTACGAAGGTCGTGAATTCCCCACCGATTACCGGGACGTTGTTGACACGATCATTACCCGCGGGTTTACGTCTAGGTATGACGCGCTGGACACGCACAGTATTGGCCTGCACCGCCGTCACGATGGGCCTGGTCGCTTTGGCCGGACCCGCGCTGGCGGACGAACCGGAAACCGCCGTTCCGAACAGCGGCACGCTCACCTGGACCCTGGAAGACACGATCAACGATCTGAAGTAGCGCGCTCCGTCCCCCGTTCGCGGTGGCTCGGCACCGCGAACGGGTGACGAGCCCCGCATACCGGCCGGTAGTCGCCAGGGCCAGAATGGCGGTATGGCGACTGCTGGGGAATGGATCGAAGGGGCGCGCCCGCGGACGCTGCCCAACGCGGTGGCGCCGGTGGTCGCCGGAGTCGGCGCCGCGCTCGCGCTCGACGGCTTCTCCTGGTCACGGTCGCTCCTCGCGCTGCTGGTCTCACTGGCCCTGATCGTCGGCGTCAACTACGCCAACGACTACTCCGACGGCATCCGCGGCACCGACGAGAACCGCGTCGGCCCGCTGCGGCTGGTCGGCTCCGGGGTCGCGAAGCCGAAGGCGGTCCTGACGGCCGCGCTGGCGTCGCTCGGGCTCGCCGGAGTCCTCGGGCTCGTGCTCGTCGCGATCAGCGGCCTGTGGTGGCTGCTGGCGATGGGCGCGGTCTGCATCCTCGGCGCCTGGTTCTACACCGGCGGCAAGAAGCCATACGGCTACTACGGTTTCGGCGAGATCGCGGTCTTCGTCTTCTTCGGGCTGGCCGGTGTGCTGGGCACCGTGTACGTCCAAGCCGGACAGCTCAGCTGGACCGCGCTCGGCTGCGCGGTCGCCGTCGGCTCGTTCTCGACCGGCGTGCTGACCGCCAACAACCTCCGCGACATCCCGACCGACATCGAGTCCGGCAAACGCACGCTCGCCACCCGGCTCGGCGACAAGGGCACGCGGCGGCTCTACCTGGTGCTGGTCGCGGTGCCGTACGTCGTGAGCGTCCTGCTCGCCTTCGTGACGCCGTGGGCGCTGCTGGGTCTGCTGACCGCGCCCCTCCTGCTGAAGTCGGTCAAGGCCGTCGGCGGCGGCTCGCAGGGACGGGCGCTGATCCCGGCGCTGCGGGACACCGGGTTCGCCATGCTGGGGTGGGCCGTCCTGACCGCCGTCGCCCTCGCGCTCTAGCTTCTCCCCCAGTCCGTCACCGGACCTCTGTGGCGCGACTGTGTGGATTTAGGGACGTCAGATGTCCATAAATCCACACAGTGGTGCGCGAAAGGTCCGGTCACGCGCTTTCTGGCCCGAATCGGCCCGGACTGCGTTCGGGCGATGAACGGGCCGTTCATACCTTGAGTTTGCCGCTTTGGGGCACTACCTGTTGTGGCTCGGAAGCTGGACGGTCACCACATGCGGCCCCGGCGATAGCAAAGGTCCCTTGCTTCTTTGGTGATCCGGCGAACTTGAGGTAGGCCGCCCAGCCGGGATGTTGCGAAAGCCACTTTCGCAACGTTGAAGGTTGCGAAAGTGGCTTTCGCAACCTCCCCGCAGCACGCCCGAGCCCGCCAGGCAGCAGCCCCGCCAGGCAGCGGCCCGTCAGGCCTCCGGAGCGAGCTTCCCGCTCACCAGGAACTCCCGGTACTTCTCCAGGTAGGGCGCGATGTCGATGTTCTTCTGCGCCAGCCACGCGTCGTCGTAGTACGTGTTCGCGTACCGCTCGCCGCCGTCGCACAGCAGCGTGACGACGCTGCCCGCCTGACCTTCCGAGACCATCCGCGAGATCAGCGTGAACGCGCCGAAGAGGTTCGTCCCGGTCGAGCCGCCCGCCCAGTGCCCGGTCCGCTCGCGCAGGATCCGGATGGCCGCCAGCGAAGCGGCGTCCGGCACCTGCAGCATCTCGTCGATCACGCCGGGCACGAACGACGGCTCGACGCGCGGGCGCCCGATCCCCTCGATCCGCGACGGCATGCCTGTCGCGTAGTCGAGCGCGCCGGTCTCCCAGGCTCCGTAGAACGACGAGTTCTCCGGGTCGACGACGGCGATCTTCGTGGTGTGCCGCTTGTAGCGCACGTAGCGGCCGAAGGTCGCGCTCGTGCCGCCGGTCCCGGCGCCGACCACGATCCACGTCGGCACGGGATGCCGCTCGGACTGCATCTGCGCGTACACCGATTCGGCGATGTTGTTGTTCCCGCGCCAGTCCGTCGCGCGCTCGGCGTAGGTGAACTGGTCGAGGTAATGGCCGTTGCACTCCGAAGCGAGCCGTTCGGCCTCCGGGTACATGTCCGGCGCGCGGTCGACGTAGTGGCATTCGCCGCCGTAGAACTCGATGAGCGCGATCTTCTCCGGCGAGGTGCTGCGTGGCACCACGGTGATGAACCGCAGGCCGAGCATCCGCGCGAAGTACGCCTCCGAGACCGCCGTAGAGCCGCTGGACGCCTCCACCAGCACGGTGTCCTGCCCGATCTGGCCGTTCACCAAGCCGTACAGGAACAGCGAACGCGCTAGCCGGTGCTTGAGCGAGCCGGTCGGGTGGACGGACTCGTCCTTCAGGTACAGGTCGATGCCCCAGTCGGCGGGCAGCGGGAAGACGTGGAGGTGCGTATCGGCGCTGCGGTTCGCGTCGGCCTCGATGATGCGGACGGCTTCGCGGACCCAGCTGCGGCTGTGCAGCCGGCTCACGCCGCCCCGTCCACTCGGTCGCCACGCAGCTGGGAGCGCAGTTCGGCACGGGCGCGAGCGCGTTTTTCGTTGCGGCGGGCGAGCCCGGCGGTCACGCGCGCGTTCAGCGAGCGGAACAGCAGCATGCCCAGCGGCAGCCCGACGAGCAGCCCGATCAGCAGCGCCACCAGCAGCGGGACGTTGGCCAGCACCAACCCGCCGCCGATGACCCCGACCAGGGCGAACCTGGCCAGCAAGTACAACGTCAGGTCTCGGGGCAGGTGATTGTCGCTCACATCAACGCAGGCTACGCGTTGCCGTTCGGCCCGTCCTCCAGGCCCGCGTTGTTGGGCCGCCCTTCGAAGCGGGTGGAGAGCACGACGGTGGTGTTCGTCCGGCCGACGCCGGGGATCCGCCGCAGCCGGTTGAGCGACCGCTCCAGATCGTCGACGGTCGCCACGCGCACCTTGACCACGAAGGCCTCGTCACCCGCGACGGCGTAACAGCTTTCGACCTCGTCCAGCGCGGCGAGCGCGTCCGCCACGTCCTCGTCGGTCGCGGTGTCGGTGGGGTGGATGCCGACGAGCGCCGTCACCCCGAGTCCGACCGTGCTGGGATCGACCATGGCGTGGTAGCCGGTGATCACGCCGGCGGCCTCGAGTTTACCGACCCGCTCGTGCACTGACGACGCCGAGAGCCCGACCGACCGGCCGAGGTCGGCGTAGGTAGCCCGGCCGTTCTCCCGTAATGCCGCGATGATCTTCCGATCCACCTGGTCCACCGCTACACCTTAGGGGCCACGGCCCGATTCGGGAGATCAGGGCGCGTTTTCGTACACCTGTGACAAGTCCTCGGCGCCCCGGACCCGATGTCGCGGTTGTCGGTTTTGACCTTTAAGGGCTCTTTACTGTTGGACAACCGTTCGAGTACCTGACGGGTGAGATGCAACGATTGCCGTGTTGGCTACCCGGCACGACGGGCACTGTGCCCGCCTCCGGTTTAGCAGTGAAGCCGTGAAGGAGGCGGAAAATGACCGCGACCATGGGCGGAAGGTTGCTCACCCCCGGCGAAGTGGCGGCCCTGTTCCGGGTCGACCCCAAGACCGTGACCAGGTGGGCGACCGCGGGCCGGATCGGCTCGATCCGCACTCCCGGCGGGCACCGCCGTTTCCGCGAGGCCGAGGTGAACGAGCTCCTCGCCGAGCTCACCACCGACGCCAGCGAGCCCGCTCGCAAGGTCTGAACAGGCATTTCTCCCAAAAGGGACTCCAGTGACGAAGGGTTCGCAATGGCCCTTCGTCACATTGGGGTATCCATGGGTCCCCCCGCGCTCGGCAAAGAGGCTAGCCTCGTGGGACTGAGCAACGTCCTCCACGCGGAAAGGGACCGGGCATGATCTATCTGCTCGCGGCCATCGGAGCGCTCACCGTCGCCGTGGTCTTGTGGCGCGCTTTCGGGATCGAGCGCGTCGGCGTGCCCTCGGCGCGGCCGACGCTGGCCCCGGACGACGACCCCGACTTCCTGCGCAAGCTCGGCGAGCAACAGCGCAAGGGTAAAGACGAGGACAAAGAATAAGAGCCCTTAGGGCTGGATCGGCTGGTACTGCTGCCCACCGAAGCCGTCGGCGACGGTGGCGGCCAGTTCCAGCAAGGCCAGCCGGGTGTCGGCGCCGAGCCGGTCCAGCTCGATCTCGGCGCCTTCTTCCAGGTGCGGGTCGAACGGGATGCGGCAGACCGAGCGGACCCGTGCGCCGAAGTGCGCCGAGAGCTTGTCGAGGTCGACGGAGCCGCCCTTCGGCCGCACCGAGTTGATCACCGCGACGGACCTTTTGACCAGGTCGCCGTAGCCGTGCGCCTCCAGCCAGTCGAGCGTGGCCGACGCACTGCGCGCCCCGTCCACCGAGCCTGACGAGACCACCACCAGCGCGTCCGCGACGTCCAGGACGCCCTTCATCGCCGAGTGCATCAAACCGGTCCCGCAGTCGGTGAGCACGATGTTGTAGAAGTGCTCCAGCAGGTTGACCGTGCGCCGGTAGTCGTCCTCGGAGAACGCCTCCGAAACCGCCGGATCCTGCTCGCTGGCGAGGATCTCCAGCCTGCTCCCGCCCTGCGACGTGTACGAACGGACGTCGCTGTACCTGGTGATCTTGTCCGCGTCGCGCAGCAGGTGCCGGACGGTCGCGGTGGTCTCGATCGGGATCTTCTGCGACAGCGTCCCGCGGTCCGGGTTCGCGTCGACGGCGACGACCCGGTCACCGCGCAGCGACGCGAACGTCGAGCCCAGCGTGGTCGTCGTGGTGGTCTTGCCGACACCGCCCTTGAGGCTCAGCATCGCGATCTTGTAGCACCCGCGCAGCGGCTGGTTGATCTGCGCGATCAGCTCGCGCTTGCGGGTGTCGGCCGGGCTCTCCCCCGGGTTGACGAGCTTGCCCGTGCCCACGTAAAGCGCCTTGCGCCAACCCGACTGCGGCTTGCGCTTCTGCGGCTTGACCAGGCTCGCGGTGGCGAGTTCGTCCGGCAGCGCGTGCCTGCCCTGCGGCTGCGGGAGCCCCGGGACGCCCTGCTGCTGGACGGGCTGCTGCGGCTGCGGCGCGTACTGCTGCTGCGGCGGGTACTGGGCGGCAGGCTGCTGAGGCGCCTGCTGCGGCTGCAACGGCGGCAGGTTCTGGTCGTAGGGCTGCTGGTACTGCCCTTGCGACGGCTGCGGCAGCGGCGGCTGCTGAGCGGGCTGCTGCGTGTACTGGGCCTGCTGCTGATACTGCTGCGGGTCCTGGTACTGGGGTTGCTGAGGCTGGACGACCTGGGTCGGCTCGGCCTCGAACGCGCTCGCGGGCGGATGCGGCGCCGAGTCGGTCCGGTCCTCGGAGAACAACTCCGAGGGCTGGCCGCTCTCGGCGGGTTCGGGGTGGCCAGGAGCCGATTCTTCACTGGGTCCGGTCACCGCTGAATTCCTCCTCCGCGCACGTCTACCCCCATACCTCAGTATCGACGGTAGTCGGCTCGCGTGCAGCGGCGACGGTCAGCCCCCGGCGTAGGAGTGCAGACCCGAAGTAACCAGGTTCACGAAGAACAGGTTGAAGACCGTCGCGGAGAATCCGACGACGTTGATGATCGCCGCCCGCTTGCCCCGCCAGCCCGCGGTCGCGCGGGAGTGCAGGTACGCCGCGTAGATGACCCACGCGACGAACGCGACGGTCTCCTTCGGGTCCCAGCCCCAGAACCGGCCCCACGCCGCCTCGGCCCAGACGGCGCCGCACAGCACGCCGAAGGTGAAGACCGGGAACGCGAAGATGGTCGTGCGGTAGGCGATGCGGTCGAGCACGTCGGCGGTCGGCAGCTTCGGGCCGAACTTGGCGAACTTGGCCGGGTTCTCGTCGTAGGCGGCGCGGAAGAGGTACAGGACGCTCGCGACACCGGGGACCAGGAAAACGCCCGAACCGATGATCGCCGCGGAGACGTGGATGATCAGCCAGTACGACTGGAGCGCGGGCTGCACCGGCGCGGCCGTCGTGTACAGCATCGTCCCGTTGATGAACATCAGGATCACGACGGGCGTGAGCAGGAAGCCGGTGAGGTGGCGGACCGGGAACTTCCGCAGGATGACGATCCAGGTCAGGACCGCGATGAAGGTCGTGGCCATGCCGTACTCGTACATGTTGCCCCAGGGCGCGCGGTGCACGGCGAACCCGCGCAGCACGATCGCGGCCAGGTGCAGCAGCGCGGCGAGCACCAGCAGCGCGGCGCCCATGCGGCCGATGCGCTCGGGGCGGCCGATCTCGCGCGGCGGCTCGACGGGCGTCGCGGGGTCCGTAACCGAGGGCCCGCCCGCGCCGACGAGTTCCCGCACGCGCTGTTTGCTGCGCTCCGCCGCCAGGCGGCCCTTCGCGCCGAATCCCTGCTCGACCAGGGTGAACATCAGCGCGAGGACGTAGATCGCCGTCGCGGTGGTGTAGGAGTAGTCGCTGTACTGGGACAGCGTCTCGTTGATCGGCATGACCTCTAGTTGCCTCTCCGCCCCTGGACCAGCTTGCCGCTGATCCGCTGGAACTCTTCTCCGTAGCCCGCCTGATCGGTGCGCGCCAGCCCGGCGACCTCGATCACGGTACCCGTCTCACCTTCGCGGGCCGGGGTCACCCGGACCCACACCCGGCGCCGTTTGACCAGCAACGATCCCGCCAGCCCGATCAGCATCCCGATCGCGCAGACCAGCACCCAGCCCTGCACCGGATCGTGCGAGACCTGGATGGCGACCCACTCCTGGACGCCGTCGAAGCGGACCTTCGTGCCGTCGTCCAGCACGGTCTCCTGCCCCTGGTCCAGGTTCTGCCGGGTGAGCTTCTTGAGCCTGCCGTCCTCGACGAGCGACTGGTCGATCTGGAAGATCGACTGCCCGCGGCCGGCGTCGAGGCCGAGGTCGCCGCGGTAGATGTCGACGGCCACCGCCGGCTTGTTCGCCTCGGGCCGCGACGACGTCAGCACGTTGCCGTGCAGGAACGCGGTCGGGGCGAGGAGTCCGGTGATCGCGAGCTGACGGGTGCGGCGTTCGATCGGGTCGGTGATGCCCGGCTGGTCGATCTTCGTGGCGCCTTCGGAGAGCTTCGTCGGCTCGTCGGCGGGACGCCACGGCGTGATGTTGGTGCGCACGGTGCCGTCGGGGAAGGTCACCGTGAACTTCGGCGAGTAGCCGAAGTTCAGCAGGTAGACGCGGTCGCCCGCGGTGCGCAGCGGCGAATTGACTTCAAGCCCGTACGGCTTCCAGGCGCCGGTCTTCAGGTCTTCGCCGGACTGGTACTCCATGTTGGAGTGGTAGTAGTTCGCCTGCCCGGACGCGGTGTAGCGCGCTTCGAAGTCCTTGAGCCTGATGCAGAAGGCGTTCAGGTCGGTGCCGTCGACGCGCAGCCCGGCGTTGAAGGTGTCGTAGCCGAGGATGCCGGAGTTGCACCACGGGCTGCTGTCGGCCTGGACGATGACCTGGCCTTCGTAGCCGAAGAGCTTGCCGAGGGCGAAGAAGATGATCAGGCCGAGCATCCCGAAGTGGAAGACGAGGTTGCCGGTCTCGCGGAGGTAGCCACGTTCGGCGGAGATGCTTCGCGTGCCGTCGGCTTCTTCGCGCTCGACGCGGCGCCAGCCCTTGAGGAGCTCGTGCGTGTCCTTCATGACCGTCTCGGGGGTCCGGTCGGTCGTGGTGGACAGGTGATGCGGCATCCGCGAGAGCTTGCGAGGCGTGAGCACCGGCTTCGCGCGCATCGCCTTCGCGTATTCGAAGCTGCGCGGCGCGAGGCAGCCGATGAGCGAGACCATCAGCAGGATGTAGATCGCCGAGAACCAGACGCTGCCGTAGACCTCGAAGAACTGCGTGCGGTCCAGCAGTTCGCCCCACCAGCCGTGCGCGGCGATGTACTCGTCGGTCTTGGCGGCGTTGAGGTTCCGCTGCGGCAGCAGCGCGCCGGGCATCGCGGCGAGCGCGAGCAGGAACAGCAGCACCAGCGCGGTGCGCATCGACGTCAGCCCGCGCCAGGTGTTGCGCAGGAAGCCGAGGACACGCTTGAGCGGTGTCTGGCGGTATTCCTTCTTCGGTGGGGCTTCAGTGGTGGTCACAAGGGCAGCCTGATGTCGTTCACGAGGGTGTTCCGGATCCAGCCGGTCATGTCGCCCCACAGGCCGGTCACCAGCAGGAGGCCGACGATCAGCAGCAGGACGCCGCCGAAGACCTGCACCTGACGGCCGTGGCGGCGCAGCCAGTCGGTGGCGCGGACGGCCCAGCGGGTGCCGAACGCGATGAGCAGGAACGGGAGGCCGAGGCCGAGGCAGTAGACGAGGATCAGCACGTACCCGCGCGCCGCCGCCCCGCCGGTGGCGCTGGCCATGGAGATGACCGCGGACAGCGTCGGCCCGATGCACGGCGTCCAGCCGAGGCCGAACACCGCGCCGAGCACCGGCGCGCCCCACAGTCCGCCGCGCGGCACGTGGTGGGAGCGGAACTCGCGCTGGAGTCCCGGGATCCAGCCGATGAAGACCAGCGCCATCGCGATCGTCAGCACGCCGCCGAGGCGCTGGAGCAGGTCCACGTTGAGCGCGACGACGTCGGCGATCCAGACCAGCGTCCCCAGCGTCACCACGAAGACGACGGTGAACCCGAGCACGAACAGCGCCGCCGCGCCGACGACGGCGAAGCGGCCCTTCTTGCGCTCTTCGTCGGCGCTGACCGCGGGGGCGTCCGCGCCGACCAGCGCCGCCAGGTACGCCAGGTACCCGGGCACCAGCGGCACGACGCACGGCGACGCGAAGGAGATCGTCCCGGCCAACAGCGCGACACCCGCTGCGAGCAGCAGTGGCCCTGTCAAAGCCAGCTCGGTAACGGAGTTCACCCGGCTGAGCGTAGGCAGTGTGGTCGGAGTGAAAACGCCGGGGCGTCTTCAACGGGACCTACGTCGCACCCGGTCAGGACGTTGGTCCCGTCTTGTTCACTTCGGCGAGTCGGGCGGCGTCAGCGGGATCGTGGGGAACGCGGGAGCGGTCACCTCGGGCTTGGGACGGCGGTCCCGGAACACCCAGCCGCCGATCAGGCCCCCGAGGAACCCGAAGAGATGCGCCTGCCAGCTGATCCCCGCGTCCTGCGGGAACAGACTGGCGAACTGGTAGGCGAAGCACAGCGCCATCACCAGGCCGATGACGATGTCGATCTTGTGCCGGTCGAAGATCCCGCGCACCAGGACGTACCCGAAGTACCCCATGACCAGGCCGCTCGCGCCGACGCCGACCGTGCCGGAGTCGTGCAGCGTCCAGGCGCCGAGCCCGCTCAGCACCGCGATCAGCACGGTGACGCTGAGGAACTTCTTCACCCCGCGATACGCCGCGAGGAACCCGAAGATGAACAGCGGTCCCGAGTTGAACTCGATGTGTCCCCAGCTGGCGTGCAGGAGCGGCGCGGTGAGGACGGTCGGCAGCGAGCTGACCTCTCGCGCCCGCGTCCCGTACTCGAACACGAGGCTGTAGCCGTCCACCGCGTTGTAGATCTGGATCAGCCAGAGCACCACGAGCACGCCGACCATGACCCAGAGGGCCTTCTTGGCCTCCGCGATCATGGCCTCGGCGTCACGCTGACCGGATCTGGGCGCGTCCGAAGCGGTCGTCATTCCTTCTCCCCAGTTCAGAGCCGCTTCCGGGCGGCCGTGGCGAGAGGATAACCACTCGGACCGACAGACCATCGCGTTTCAGGCGGGTTCGGCGACCAGGCGCCGCACGACCGGCAGCAGGTCCGAGGCCAGCAGGTCCCGCAGGAACACCGCCGCGACGCGGTGCTGTTTGTCCAGCACGATCGTCGACGGGATGATGTTGCGCGGGTAGCCCGAGAGCTGCAGCAGCGTCCGCCCCGACGGGTCGTAGATCGACGGGTACGTCAGCTTCCGGTCGCGCATGAAGTCCTGCGCCGGCGCCCGGTCGTTGTCGCGCAGGTCGATGCCGACCACCTGCACGCCGGACGCCTTGGTCTGGTCGTAGACCTTCTGCATCTCCGGCGCCTCGACGCGGCACGGCCCGCACCACTGGCCCCACAGGTTCAGCACGATGACCTTGCCGGGGAAGTCGGCGATCGAGAGCTGCTTGCCCTCGTTCATCAGGTCGTCCCCGGACAGGGTCGGCGACGGCTGACGGTCCGCGACGTCGTAGGCGATGTCGACCTTCCCGCCCGGCGACACGAAGTTGAACGTGCCGCCGGTGACGACGGCGTCCTTGCCGGTGGTGCAGCCCGTGACGGCGAGCAGCAGCACCGCCATGGCCGCCAGAGCGCGTTTCATGCCCCGGTCACCTTCGGGTCGGTCGTGCCGGCGGGCTCGCTGTAGACGATCCGCACGAGTTCCTCGCCCTCGAAGACCAGGCTGGTCAGCGACGCGAGCGAGCACTGCCGGTTGCGCGGGTCGTGCCAGAGCCGCTTCGCCTCCAGGAACCGCCGCACGGTCCAGATCGGCAGCTGATGCGAGACGCACAGCGCCTCGTGGCCCTCGGCCGCCCGCCGCGCCCGGTGGATCGCGCCGAGCATGCGGTGCGCGATCTCGACGTACGGCTCGCCCCACGACGGCCGGAACGGGTTGACCAGCTTCGGCCAGTGCTTCGGCTGGCGGAGGGCGCCATCGCCGACGGCGACCCGCTCGCCCTCGAACTGGTTGTCCGCCTCGATGAGCCGTTCGTCGGTCTCGACGTCGAGGCGGTGCGCGGCCGCTATCGGCGCCGCGGTCTCCTGAGCGCGCTGAAGCGGCGAAGCGACGACGTGCGTGATGTCGTGCGTCGCGACGGCCTCGGCGACGGTCAGCGCCTGGCGCTGGCCGCGGTCGGAGAGCTTGAAGCCGGGCAGGCGGCCGTACAGGATCTTGTCCGGGTTGTGCACTTCACCGTGGCGGAGCAGGTGCACGATCGTCGTCTCGCTCACGCCTGGACCGCCTCGGCCGCCGCGCGAGCCGCCACGCGCAGCGCGGAGGAGATGATCTCGAACTCGGCGTCGCCCATGGCCGCGTTGACGAACCAGGCCTCGTACGCGCTCGGCGGCCCGTACACGCCGTTGTCCAGCAGCGCGTGGAAGAACGCCGGGAACCGCCAGGTCTCCGAAGCCTGCGCGCCCGGGTAGTTCGTCACCGGGTTCTCGCTGAAGAACACGCTGACCAGGTTGCCCGCGTACTGCACGGTGTGCGCGACGCCCGCCTCGGTCAGCGAGCGGTCGAACAGGTCACCGAGCCGCTTCGCGTTGGCGTCGAGGGCCGCGTACACGGCGTCGTCGGCCGCGCGCAGCGTCGCGAGACCGGCGGCGACGGCGACGGGGTTCCCCGAAAGCGTCCCCGCCTGGTACACCGGCCCGCCCGGGGCCAGCTTCGCCATCACGTCGGCGCGACCGCCGAAGGCCGCGGCCGGCAGCCCGCCGGACATCACCTTGCCGAAGGTGTAGAGGTCGCCCGCGACGCCTTCGAGGCCGAACCAGCCCGCCTTCGAGACGCGGAACCCGGTCATCACCTCGTCCATGATCAGGAGCGCGCCGTGTTCGTGCGCGATCTCCTTGAGCCCGGCGTTGAAGCCTTCGGCGGGGGCGACGGCGCCCATGTTGCCCGCGGCCGCTTCGGTGATGATCGCGGCGATCGACTCCGGATTGTCCACAAAGGACTTACGGACCGCGTCGAGGTCGTTGTACGGCAGGACGATCGTGTCGGCCGCCTGCGCGCCGGTGACGCCGGGCGACGTCGGGAGACCGAGGGTCGCGACGCCGGAGCCCGCTTCGGCGAGCAACGCGTCGACGTGACCGTGGTAGCAGCCCGCGAACTTGATGATCTTCGCCCGGCCGGTGAAACCCCTGGCCAGCCGGATCGCGCTCATCGTCGCCTCGGTGCCGGAGTTGACCAGGCGGACCTGCTCCACCGGCTCCACGCGCCCGATGATCTCCTCGGCGAGTTCGACCTCGCCACGGGTCGGGGTGCCGAACGACAGCCCGTCGACGGCCGCTTCGCGCGCCGCGGCGACGACGTCCGGATGCGCGTGCCCGAGGATCATCGGCCCCCATGAGGAGACCAGATCGACATAGCGATTGCCGTCGGCGTCCCAGAGATACGGACCCTCGCCGCGCACCATGAACCGCGGGGTGCCGCCCACGGAGTTGAAGGCCCGCACCGGGGAATTCACCCCGCCCGGGACCGCGGCCTTCGCTCGTTCGAACCATGCCTTGGACTGATCGACTCCGGTAGTCACTTCTCCAGTCTCGCAAATCCCGGATGACACCCGCCGCCGAGTCCTTTCGGATGCGAGCACGGCGTGACCAGGCCCACTAGGGTGGGAAGCACTCCTGTCGAAACCTCGCGGAGGAATCCACGTGTCCACGGTGCCGTCTCCGCCGACTCATCACCGTCGCCTGCGCTGGCAGGCCCTGGCCGGATTCGTCGCCCTGTCGGCGATCGTGGGGGCGGTGGCCGCGCTCGCGGTGGCCACCCGCTCGGAAGCGCAGAACCTGCTGCTCCGCCCGTCGTGGGCGCCGCCGGGCTGGCTCTACGGTCCGGTGTGGTCGGCCCTGCTCCTGGTCGTCGCCGTCGCGGGCTGGTGCTACTGGCGGACCGACGGCGAGACGCGCGGCTTCGCCTTCTACGGCCTCTGCCTGCTGCTGACTCTCTTGTGGACGCCGTTGTTCTTCGCCGGCAGCGCGCACGCCCTGGCGCTGGCCGACGTCGTCGTCCTGGACTTCGTGGTGCCCATCACGATGATGGAGTTCGGCCGCCGGTCGAAGCTCGCGGCCTGGCTGCTGGTGCCGTACCTGCTGTGGCTGCTGTTCTCGACCGCGGTCAACGCCGCCGTCGTCTGGCTCAATTAGTCCTGGGGTTTGCGGCCCTTGGCCCGGACGGCGAGCAGGAACTGACGGATCGCGTCCACCACCAGGATCGAAGCCAGCACACCCAGCCCGATGGCCCCGGCGAGCGGACCGCCGAAGTAGCGCTGCGATTCCAGCGTCGTCGTCTCGTTGTAGGTGATCACGACCGGGACGACACCGGCCTTCCAGCACGCGAAGGCGCCCCACACCGCGAGCGCGGCGAGGATCAGCTCGGCGGCCCCCACCAGAGCGCGCAGGGGTTTGTGCAACCGGGCCGCGGGCCGGTCGTTCTCCGATGGCCACAGATCGGCACCGGTCGGCTGGGGAAGGTCGATCACGGTGAGCAGCTTCTCATGACTCTGTGGTGCGAGCACGCACCAAATCCTCGAGAGCCTCGCGCAGCGCGTCCGGATCTTTGGCCCACGCGCGGACGTACACCCCGTCGTCGAGCTTCAACCCGACCGCGCCGTGCTTCTTGGGGATCGTCCAGCCGCCGCCGAGAACCCTCGCGCCGACCGGCGTCCCCTCGTCTTCGAGGACCTCGGTGATCCGGGCGGCTTCCAGGGTCTCCCGGCCCTGCCGGTAGCCGTCGGGGGTGACTTCGAGCGAGAGATACCGGCGCCGGGCGTAGACCCACGGCACGGTGATCGCCACCAGTCCCACCGCGACCAGGATCCAGGCGAGCCAGTGGACCGGCCCGCCGGTCGCCAGCTCGGCGAGCAGCCCGGCGAGGGCGAACAGCGGTGCCCACAGCAACGCCGTCCAGCCGACGCCGGGTTCGCCGAAGAGAGCTGACGGCTCGGGCGTCATGGCAGCTTGCGCCCGACCTTCGGGAAGAAGCCGGAGACGCTCGGCAGGTACATCAGGATCAGCGCGATCGCCACCAGCAGGGTGGAGACCAGCAGGAAGACGTTGAGCGAGCCGCGGAGGATCAGCAGCTCCACCAGCACCAGGAAGACCGCGCCCACGGTGAGGACCGTCCTGGCCGAACGCGTGCCCTCGCGGGCCTTGTACGCGAACAACGCGAACAGGACGGCGAAGGTGACCGCGCCGCCGAACAGCATCCACAGCAGGGTGTTCACGCCGGACGCGACCAGCGCCGGGTCGGCGGGCTGGCCGGGGACCGGGTTCTCCTTGATCTGCTTGAGGATCCCCTCGGTCAGTTCGTCCTTCAGCACGAGCAGGGCGATCTGCCCCGCCACCAGGACGAGCCCGGCGACGATCCACAGCCAGAAGGAGATGGCGACGGGCTTGGGCACCACGATCTTCGGCGGCACCATGCCGGGCAGGATCGGGTCGGGCGCCCTCCCCCGCTTGCGGCGCTCGTCGTCCGTTTCGCCCGCTTTGCTGTCGGTCACGCGAGGCAGCCTAGTCCAGCCAAGCTGCGGCTTCGGCGGCCCAGTAGGTCAGGATCATGTCCGCGCCCGCGCGGCGGATCGAGGTCAGGACCTCGAGGATCGTGCGTTCGCGCTCGAGCCAGCCGTTCGCCGCGGCGGCTTCGACCATCGCGTACTCGCCCGAGATGTTGTACGCCGCCACGGGAACCGGCGACGCCTCGGCGGCCGCCCGGATGACGTCCAAATAGGACAGTGCGGGCTTGACCATGATCATGTCGGCGCCCTCGGCGATGTCCAGCTCGATCTCGCGCAGCGCCTCGCGCACGTTGCCCGGATCCTGCTGGTACGTCTTCCGGTCGCCCTTCAGCTGCGAGTCGACGGCCTCGCGGAAGGGGCCGTAGAAAGCGCTGGCGAACTTCGCCGAGTACGCGAGGATCCCGGTGTCCGTGCGCCCGGCGCGGTCGAGCGCGGCGCGGATGACGCCGACCTGGCCGTCCATCATGCCGCTGGGCCCGAGCAGGTGCGCGCCCGCTTCCGCCTGCGCGAGACCCATTTCCGCGTACAGGCGCAGAGTCGCGTCGTTGTCGACCCCGCCGTCGGCGTCGAGGACGCCGCAGTGGCCGTGGTCGGTGAACTCGTCGAGGCACGTGTCGGCCATCAGGACCGTCGCGTCGCCGAGCTCGGACCGCAGGTCGCGCAGGGCGACGTTGAGGATGCCGTCCGGGTCGACCGCGCCGGTGCCTTCCGCGTCCCGCGTCTCCGGGATGCCGAACAGCATCAGGCCGCCGACACCGGCGTTGGCCGCGTCGACGGCGGCTTTGCGCAGCGTGTCGCGGGTGTGCTGGACGACCCCGGGCATGCTGGAGATCGGGCGGGGCGTGTCGATGCCCTCGGCCACGAACATCGGGAGGATCAGCTGGCGCGGGCGCAGCGACGTCTCACCGACCAGCCTGCGCATGGCCGGGGTGGTACGGAGCCTGCGGGGACGATGCTCAGGAAACACCCCTACGACGGTACTCCGGCTCGCTTGAGAACCGGTCCGCAGGCGCGGAACGACTGTCCGTGAAGGCCTCCTTGAGGGACTCTGGGTCCCTCAAGGAGGCCTTAACGGACTCG